>JAFDHD010000010.1 GCA_019308995.1 Deltaproteobacteria bacterium
GCCGCCTTTTTCTGGTTCGATTCGCACAGGGTGACGGTCCAGCTCGGGCGGACAGTCTTGAGCACCAGCCCGGGCAGGCCCGCGCCTGAACCCAGGTCGAGGACTCTCAAGGGGCCTTGAGGCAGAAAAGGCAGCGGGGCCAGGCTGTCGGCCAGGTGCCGCACCACCGTATCGGCCGGGGTGGAGGGGCCGATGAGGTTGATCTTTTTGTTCCAGAGAATGAGTTCAGAGAGATAGGTCAGGAGCATGGAGACCTGGGCGTGGTCTAACTTAAGGCCCAGTTTTTGAGCGGCTTTGATGAGAAGCCTGTCCAGAGGCATGGCCTGCCAGTTTTTTTCTGTTTCACGTGAAACATTTCGGTGTGTCATAGTTTTATTTCATTTATTCAGGGGGGAGCTTTTTAATAAAAAGTTCCCCCCTGAAACCCCCCTCAAAAATTTTCAACAGGGGCTGCGGCGGCGTGTGTCGCCGCAGCCCTGACAGTTTTTTGGGAGGGGGCTTGGGGGAACCGTTTTTTTTCAAAAAAAGGGTTCCTCCAATGATTTCCCCCAACTCACTTACCCAGGCAAAATTTTTCAAAAATCCGGTCCAGGATCTCATCCGTAGTGGTCTGGCCGGTGATAAGGCCGATTGCGTCCAGGGTTGACCTGATCTCCAGGGCAATCAGTTCAGGCGCCAGGTCCTGTTTAAGGCCCTGGATGGCGCGCCTCAGAGGCGACCTGGCCTGCTGAAGCGCCTGTTTATGCCTGAGGTTTGGCGCCAGGTGAGGCACATGGTTCGGGCTGGTCCGGCCGCCGGTTACATTTTCAAAGATCTGGGCCTTCAGTTCGGCCAGGCCCTCGCCGGTCTTGGCGGAAACGGACAGGGCCGGAATCGAACCCAGGAGCTCCTGAGCCTCCGGCATGGAAAAGGCCGGGGCCAGGTCGGCCTTGTTCAGGACAGCAATGGTGTGATCGTTCCGGGTCAGGGAAAGGATGCGCCGATCCTCGTGGCTCAAGGGCTGGCTCCGGTCCAGGACGAACAGCACCAGGTCGGCCGCGGCCAGCCGGGCCGCGGCTCGCCGCTGTCCTTCGGCCTCAGCCTCGTCTCTGGCCGTTGCTTCCAGACCGGCCGTGTCTACCAGGGTCATGGGCACGCCTTCGATGAGGGCCTCGACCTCGATGACGTCCCGCGTCGTGCCCGGGGTGGGGGTAACGATGGCGCGTTCATCCCTGGCGAGCCGGTTCAGCAGGCTGGACTTGCCCACGTTCGGCCGCCCGATGATGGCGGCCTGAAGGCCCTCGCGATAGATGCGGCCGGATTCATAGGCCATAAGGAGCCTGTCCAGGGGCCCCAGAACCTCATCTGTCAATCTGCTCGCCGCCTCCGCGCCCTGGATGATCTCGGCGTCTTCGTCCGGGAAATCCAGGGCGACCTCAAGATGAGCCAGGACGTCAATTAGAGGTTCTTTGAGCGCTTCCACTTCCTGTTGGAGTTCGCCGCTGAGCTGGGCCAGGGCCAGGTCGGCCTCAGCCTGGCTGCGCGCCGCCACCAGTTCGGCCACGGCCTCGGCCTGGGAGAGGTCAATGCGGCCGGCCAGAAAGGCGCGTCTGGTAAACTCCCCAGGCTCGGCCATGCGGGCCCCGGCGGCCAGGACCAGGTCCAGGATGCGACGGGTTACGACCGGCCCGCCGTGCGCATTGATCTCAACCACATCCTCACGGGTGTAGGTGTGGGGGCTGCGCATACAGGAGCAGAGGACCTGATCCACGGCGCGGTTCGTTTCAGGGTCAACGATCTCTCCGAGGTAGAGCTTATGGAACGCAAGCGGATGGCGGGACCCGGTCGGCCGAAAAATTTTTGCAATAATGCTCAAGCTGTCCGGGCCGGAGAGGCGGACGATGGCGATGCCACCCGGGCCGACGGCCGTGGAGATGGCCGCGATGGTGGCGGAATGAGGGAGCCGTTCCATATCGTTGCCCGGGAGTCTTTTGCAGGGTTTTAGACCTTCCTGATGGACGGTCTAACCAGTCAGCCGTTCTTTTCTATTCTTTCGGGGCCTGTGACTCCAGTTCCTCAGAACCGTGATTCGTTTCAAGGTCGGTCAGCTCTTCCTGTGCCAGGGCGGATTCAGTATCTGGCATGGACGGGGCTTGAGCTTCAAAATCTCCGACCGGCTGTCGGTCTTGAGGGGCGCGGTCTGGGAAGATCATAATTTTCTTATAATTGCCTTCGCCCTTGCTGCGTGTCGTCAATCCCGATTCGTTTTTAAGGGTCAGGTGGACGATGCGCCGTTCCTGGGCAGAAAGGGCGCTGATGCTAACCGGCCGCCGGGTGCTGCGGGCCTTGTCGGCCATGCGGTGGGCCAGGTTGATCAAGGCGTCGTGCCGGCGGGTGCGATAATCGCCGGTGTCAACGATGACATGGCAGCGCTCTGCCTGGGAGCGGTTCACGATTTTGTTGACCAGGAACTGAAAGGCGTCAAGGGTTACGCCTTTCTTGCCAATGAGCAGGCCGCTGTTGTCTCCTTGAATATTAAGGATGATGCGGTCATTGATTCTGGAGACGGCCACCGAGGCCTCCAGAGGCATCCTTTCAAGGATACCTTCCAGAACCTCCCGGGCGTGGGTCATGGCTTCCTCTTCAGGGCCTTGATACACCTCCTCGCCGGGCCCGGGCACGGTAGGCGAAGTCAGCGCTGAAATATCTGGCTGAGGCCTGGGGCCTGGAATTGGTTCGGTCCGGTGCTCCGGCGCTCTCTTCTCCTTTTTAGGTCCCGGCCGGGGCGTCCGGGCGGTCGTGTCTGTGGCCGGAGCGGATGAAAAGGGCGGGGCTTCAGGTTTTTCAGGGGCCGCTTTGGGGGTCCTGGTTCCGGGCGGAGCGGAGAGCTTCTCTTCTATGGTGACCTTGATGCGGGCTTTTTTCCCGGATAGAAGTCCAAAGATTCCGGAAGTGCCGGTGGAAAGGATTTCAAAATTCAGTTCGTCCTTGGCCAGGTGTAATTGACTGCAAGCTTTTTCTATGGCCTCTTCAGTGGTTTTTCCTTCAAATTCGATTGTGGGCATATGAGCCTCCGTGTTCTAGGACGCGAATTTATTGGTGTAGAATTGTTGGCCGATGGTAAGCAGGTTATTGACCAGCCAGTAGAGAACCAATCCCGCGGGAAAGTTGAGAAAAATAACGGTGAAAAAGAGGGGCATGAACATCATGATCTTCGCCTGGGTGGGGTCCCCGGGCATGGGCTGCATTTTTTGCTGAAGAAACATGGTCGCGCCCATGAGCAGGGTCAGGACCGGGATGCCTGACGGTTCCTGCATAAAAGGGATCTGGAAGGCAAAGTTAAAAAGCCGGTCCGGAGCGGAAAGGTCCTGAATCCAGAGCCAGAAAGGCGCATGCCTCAGTTCGAGCGAGTAATCCAGGAGGCGATAGAGGGCGATGAAAACCGGTATCTGGATGGCAATGGGCAGGCAGCCCCCCACGGGGTTGACTTTATAACTCCGATATAACTGCATCATCTCCTGGTTCATGGCCTGCCGGTCATTTTTATATTTTTCCCGCAGTTTCACGACTTTTGGCTGGAGCTTTTGCATCTCCCTCATGGACTTTTGGCTTTTATGCGTCAGCGGAAAGAAAAGTATCTTAATGAGGATGGTCAGGACGATGATGGTGACCCCGTAGTTCTTCACATACTGGTGCAGCCAAAGCATGAAGACAAGAATAGGCTTGGCCAGGATATCGAACCAGCCGAAGTAGATCGAACGCACCAGCCCGTTGTTGAGCGACTTGAGCAGCTTGTAGTCCTTGGGGCCGTAATACAGGGCATAGCGGTAAGATTTCTCGGTGTGAGGCGCCAGCATGACCGCGGAGTTGATCAGGCTGAGGCGCAGTCCGCGTTCTCCGAGGGGAACGGCCTTGACCTTGGTCTTGTCCTGTCTTTCCGGCAGAGCCACGGCCAGGAAATACTGATCCTCATATCCGGCCCAGATCAGGGAGTAGTTGCCTTGCTTGATCTTGGCCAGCCCCTTCTCGATCTTGTCAATCTTTATTTCATGAAGGTCGTCGCCCACCAGGAGACCAAGTCCGGCGAAAGAGTAGCGTTTTTTTCGCTTAAACGCGCTGCTGGTCAGTTCGAGCACCAGGTTGTCGTCAATGGTCTCTGCGGACAGGTTGCGAAGCATCACCTCCAGGTCTATCAAATACGAGTCATGGTGAAAGGTGAAAACCTTGATTACTTCCAGGCCGTCCTTTGTTTCATGGGTGAAGGTCAGCCGCTGCCGCTGACGGGCGGAGTTGACGGTGATGGTTTCCCTGTCCGCAGAAAAATGGGCCCTGCCAAGTCCGGGCACCGAGTCAGCCAGGAAGTATGTTCGTAAAGGAAAATCCTGCGGCGACTCCACCGTGACCAGCTCCTTGGGCGGAGAACCCGGGCTGGTGTCTAGGCGGTATTTATCAAGGGTTAAACTGGTGAGACGGCCGCCGGTCTCGGTAAACCGGGCGGTGTAAAGGTCGGTTTTAACGATAACTTCCTTGGCGGAACGATAAACGGTCTCCTGGGGAAGGGGTTTGGTCGTTCGGGTCGGAAACTCCGTTTCCGCTGTTCGGGTGACCGGCGCAGCTCTTTCACCAGCGCGTTTAGCTATCTCTTCTGAAGGGACTGTAGTAGGCTCTGGGGCCTTAGGCTCAGGCCCGAAGAAATATGACCAGATGACAAAAACAGCAATGGAAAGGGCAAACGCCAGTAAAACTCTTTTTTCCATAAGTCGCTCCGTGTATGAACTCTCGAAACCAGCAAGACAGACAGCCCCTTGATTTACGGGACAGGGTCATAACCGCCAGGATGCCAGGGATGACACTTCAATAGCCTGATCGCAGTTAGCCGAAGCCCTTTCAATGGCCCGTACTTTTCCAGTGCCTGGCAGGCATAGCAGGAGCAGGTTGGATGAAAACGACAGCTCGGTGGGAACAAGGGAGAGATAAAATACTGATACGCCTTGATGAAATAAAGAAAGGCCTTTTTAAAGACCGTACTGACCATGATTCAATGAATCGCTTGCCTGATCAATTCTCTCTGTTCTCTTTCAAACGAGTCGGCGTCCATATCAGCAGCACCTCGGGAAACAATGATCAGCAGGTCAAGCCCTGCTGGCAGGAAGTGCTTGTGGGTGCGGAAAAATTCGCGCACGCGCCGTTTGACTCGGTTTCGCTTCACCGCTGAGCCAACCTTCTTACTTGCCGTGATTCCAAGACGGGCTTGAGGCAGCTGATTCGGTTTAACCAGTAAAAGAAAGTGGTCGGTCTTAATGCGCCGGCTTGGATTTTTCGAGACCGCCAGAAAATCTCCCCGTTTTAGCAGACGCTCTTTTTTCGTGAATCGGAACTGTCCCATCTTTTTTAAGGGCAGGCAGCCCCTCTTGGGAAAGCAATCCTAATTTACTACGTTCCAAAAAGATCTCTGGTTACGCTGAAAGCCGTTTTCTGCCTTTGGCCCGTCTATGCTTTATTATCTGCTGGCCTCCTTTGGTTCTCATTCGGGATAGAAAGCCGTGGGTTCGTTTTCGTTTGATATTGCTCGGCTGAAATGTTCGCTTCATTTATATCTACGCATCTTTCTTAAAGATTTATATGGATTATATACCTAACAGGAAAAAAAATCCATGTCAACGACTTCTTAGGCTTTCGTTTTAAAGTAAAGATAACACCCGTCGCTTCTTAAGGCCCGAGTCGGCTTCCCTGCCTCTGCCACAGGACAGATTTGCCTTCCTTAGCTTTTCATGGAGGCGACCCGTTTTCTCAGGCAATGCTTATTCATCCGAGCCAGGGCGGAAAAAACCGTGCTGTCTTGCCTTGCGATAAATAATTTACAATGGCAGGCTCCTGTTTCCGGGCTCGGGTCAAAGATGATAAGCATAGCCGTACGATGGACCTTGTGTTAAAATATAATTTATCTTAAGATCAGGTCAGGAGAGGCTTCATGTCCAATTCCTGGAAGAAGAAGGTGGTTTCCCCGGATCGGGTGCTCGAAAGGATTAAGCCCGGCATGAGCATTTTTATCGGGACGGGCGTGTCTGAACCTCGGACCATGGTCCAGCACCTCCTGACTTCAGACGCCTCAAACCTCAGGGACCTGGAACTGATCCAGCTCATGAGCTTTGGGGACGCCATCACCATGGAAGAACGCTACCCTAAAAAATATCGGCTAAAAACCTTTTTTTCAGGGTGGGTGGCCAGCGAGGCCGTTACCGCGGGCCGGGTGGACCTGATTCCCTGCAATTTTTCGCGCATCCCTCTTCTAATCGAGTCTGGCGCGATCAAGATTGATATCGCCTTTGTTCAGATTACACCTCCGGATGACAAGGGCTACGCCAGCATCGGCGTAGCGGTTGATACGGCCAGAAAGGCCATGGACCAAGCGTCTCTGGTGGTGGGAGAGATCAATGAGCACGTTCCCCACACCATGGGCGACACCTATGTCCACGTTGATGACTTCGATTTGTTAGTGCAGGCGCAAGAGCCGCCCATCACCTTTGAACGCTGGCCCCTGGATCCGATTATTAACAAGGTTGCCGCCAACCTAGCCGCCTTGATTGATGATGGCAGCTGCCTGGCCTTTGCCACCGGCCATCTGTTTGAAGCCCTGGGAAGGCACCTGACTCACAAAAGGCACCTTGGCATCCATTCTCCATTTTTTACCGACCCGCTTATGGACCTGGTCAACTCCGGCGCCGTTTCCAACCGGCGCAAGAGCTTCTTCCCGGGCAAGTCTCTTGTGTCTTACGCCCTGGGCACTCCGGAGCTAATGCGCTGGCTTCATCAGAACCCGCTGGTTGAATTTCAGGGAATAGACGTTGTCGGGGACCCCAGGAACATCGGACTCAATGATAACTTCGTGGCCATCCTGCCCACCCGCAAGGTGGACCTGACCGGAAGAATCGCCATGCACATCGGCCGGAGTAACGTGGCTTATGCCATGGGCGAGACCCTGGAAGTTTTTTCCGGGGTGCAGCTTTCCCGCGGCGGGCGTATCATCTGCGCCCTGACCAGCCGAAACCTTAAAGGCGAACCAAACGTCCGGGTTTCAATCGAGGACTTCCCCAACCAGATCACCTCGCGCGAGGCCTTGAACATGATCGTCACCGAGTACGGGGTCGTCTCTCTCGCCGGCCGGACCGTGCGGGAGCGCGCCCTGGCCTTGATAGATATTTCCCATCCTGACGACAGGGCCGAACTGGTGCGGCAGGCCAAGGAGGCCAACCTCCTCTACCCGGACCAGATCTACCTCTCAGAGGCCGGACATCGTTATCCTCAGGAAATCACAACCTCATACACCTTTAAAGACGACCTCAGCCTTCGCTTTAGAGCCATCAAGCCATCAGATGAAAATGGCATGAGAAAACTGTTCTACCGGTTTTCCGACGAATCGGTCTATTATCGCTACTTCAGTCCGATCAAGGCCATGCCGCACGCGGAGATGCAGGAATACGTGAATATTGACTACAGCAACACCATGTCCATCGTTGGATTGCTCGGGCCTGAAGGCGATGGCAATATCGTAGCCGAGGCAAGGTATGTGCGCAACAGGAAGCGTCCCTATGCTGACGTGGCCTTCATCGTAGATGAAGATTATCAAGGCAAAGGCATCGCGAGCTTCATGTATGAAACGCTGATCAGGATCGCCCGACAGCGCGGTATCGAAGGGTTTACCGCGGACGTGCTGGGCACGAACCGAAGGATGCTGCACGTCTTTGAAAAGGCCGGGTTCCCCATTAAGTCCGTACTGGTCAACGGCGTCTATGAATTGACCATCCCGTTCAGTCATCCCACCCAGAAAGACGATAAAGGCAAAACACGGGTTCTCCGGTCCAGGGCCGTCGGTTAAAGAAAACAGGCCCTCCTCAAAAACGAATTTGAGGAGGGCCTGAATTACCTGTGGGCTGACGCCCTGTGTTCAGAGGAATCAGGAGAGGACCTTTTTAAATTCTTCCGTCATGACCGGAACGGCGTCAAAGAGATCGGCCACGATACCATAATCGGCCTTCTGAAAGATAGGGGCTTCTTCGTCCTTATTCACGGCCACGATGAACTTAGAGGAGCTCATGCCTGCCAGGTGCTGAATTGCGCCTGAGATGCCGCATGCGATATACAGGTTCGGGCTGACGACTTTGCCAGTCTGGCCGACCTGGTCGGAATGGGGCCGCCAACCGGCGTCCACGGCTGAACGGGAGGCGCCGACGGCCGCACCCAGCACAGCGGCCATCTCTTCAATGATGACGTAATTTTCCGGTCCCTTCATGCCTCGGCCGCCGGAAACAATAATATTAGCCTCGGTCAGTTCGATCTTGCCGCTTTCTTCCTTGAGGACCTCCGTGACCTTGGTCTTGAGTTCAGAGGCGTCAACACTGAAAGGCACATTGACTACTTCGGGTTTCTTGCTTTCATCCGGCTCAACCAGGTCCATGACGTTGGGCCGGGACGTAGCTATCTGGGGATCGCCAGCCGGTATGATTTCAGCCATGGCCTTGCCCGCATAGATAGGGCGCCTGGCTACTAATTTTTTATCGGCATTAAGTTCGAGTTCAATACAGTCCATGGCCAAACCGACCCCGAGCCTTGCGGCCAGTCGTGCCGAGAGGTCCTTACCCTGAACCGAGGCGGGTATGAGCAAGATAGCCGGGTCGTTCTCCTTGACCAGGTTGGCGATCGCGGCGGTATAGGCGTCGGTGGTGTATTGCTGGAGCGCGTCATCCTCAACGACAAAGACCTTGTCAGCACCGTAGGCGCCCAATTTATCGGCCTCGCCCGCCACTCCGGCGCCCAGCAGGACCCCGGTCACGTTCGTGCCTATCTCATCGGCCAGGCGACGGGCCGCACTGGCGACCTCGAAGCTCACCTTTCTCAACTCACTATCCCTCTGCTCGGCGACAAACCAAATTCCTTCTGCCATTTCTCTATCTCCTTTTTATATCTGCCTAAACGATTTTGGCCTCTTCGTGGAGTAAACGAACCAGTTCAATCGCCTTCTCCTCCGCGGTCTCACCATCAATAACCTTTCCAGGAGGCCGTTCCGGCGGCGGTGTAAGCTGAACCACTTCCAGCTTGCCTTCAGGTGTGACGCCCAGGGAGGCGGGATCTTTTTTATCCATCGGCTTTCTTTTGGCCTTCATGATCCCGGGCAGGGAAGCGTAGCGGGGTTCATTAAGACCTTTCTGGGCCGTAATAAGGGCCGGTAACCCGGACTCGATTACCAGCGTCTGGCCTTCGATGGGCCGCTGCACGGTTACCTTGGACTGGTCATCAGCCACATCCACTTTGACGATCAGGGAGAGCTGAGGAATCCCTAAGAACTCGGCTAGGGCGGCCCCGGTCTGGGCCTGATCGTTGTCTACGGCCCGCTGTCCGCAGAAGACCAAATCATAAGGCACCTCTTTGATGGCCGCTGCCAGAAGCTCGGCCGTGGTATAAGGGTCCAATTCACCCCCCTCAGTCTCGACATGAATCGCCTTGTCCACGCCCATGGCCAGGGCTGTACGGATGGCCTCGACTATTCGGGCCGGGCCGACGCTCGCCACGGTTACAGTTCCTTTGAATTTTTCTTTCAGTTTTAACGCTTCCTCCACACCATACTCATCATAGGGGTTCATGACCCACTTGATGTCGCTGGCGTCAATGGACTTGCTGTCCCCGGAGATCTTAATTTGAGCCTCGGTATCGGGAACCTGTTTCAGGCAAACGACAATTTCCACAACATCCTCCTTTTCTTAAGCCACAATCGGCCGCCCTTAAAGGCATGCCATCTTTTTTCACTAAGGCTTATACAGGTTTCTATCTATAGCGCTGCTGCCTCTTCGTAAAACGACTTGTCCTCGATCAGGTTACAAGGGCGGTCTTTTGTGTATCTCCCTTTTTAAATTGCGCCTTGAACCTAACCCCCTGTTTTTGATCATGGAACTCGATATTGAAATGAGTTCCTTCCGCTTAGCCGAATACTACAACCCCGCCACGGTGTCAAGGCTTTTTAAGGATTAAGTTTTATTTTTCCCTTAGATAGTTAAAAGCGGAACAGCGCTTTAGAGGAGTTTCATAAACTAGGCTCCCCTTAAAGACAGGCCAAGAAATCTCTTGTGTTTTTAAATGGATTGCTATATAAGGACATATTCAAAAACGAGAGGGGGTGGGGCAGGATTCAGTAAGATATTTAGCCAAAAGACATTTGTAGGACTTTTCAATCATCCCAAATTAAAACAACTTAATGAGGATAAGCTAATGAAGAAAAGTATTCTTTTCATATGGTCTTTTGTATTAACAATCGTATTGATTTCCCCGGCCGCTATATGTCAGGCAGCGGAGCCTTACAAAATTGGTTGTGTCTTTGCGATAACCGGCCCCGCGTCATTTTTAGGGGAGCCCGAGCGGAACTCAGCCAAAATGTTTGAAGAGGAAGTTAACGCGGCTGGAGGCATCAATGGTCATGCCGTTAAAGTAATCATTTACGACACCGAGGGTGACGCCACCAAGGCGAAAACCAGGGTCGAGCGGCTGATTCGAAAAGACAATGTCCTGGCCATCGTTGGACCATCCCGGAGCGGCACCACTATGGCTGTTATTCCAGTCGTAGAAAAGGCCGAAATACCTTTCATCTCGTGTGCGGCCAGCATCAAAATTGTTGAGCCGGTCAAAAAGTGGGTCTTCAAGACTCCCCAGACCGACACCTCGGCTGTTGAAGCCATTTACACACACATGAAAAAGGACGGCCTGACTCGGGCGGCTCTTCTGACCGGCACCACCGGCTTCGGGGCCGGCGGCCGGGTCCAGCTCAAGGCGGTGGCTCCGAAAATGGGGATCACCATTGTGGCTGACGAGGTCTTTGGCCCCAAGGATACCAGTCTGACGGCACAGCTTACCAAGATCCGCGGGACCGACGCCCAGGCCATCATTGGCTGGACCATTGCCCCGCCACAGGTCATCATGCTTAAAAACTGGAAACAGCTGGGCATGGATAAAAAATTTCGATTTTATGAGAGCCATGGATTTGGCAGCAAACGTTACATTGAGCTGGCCGGCGGCGCGGCAGAGGGTGTCTACGCCCCGCTTGGCCGGGTGGTTTTTGCGGATATCCTTCCCAAATGGAATGCCCAGCGAGAATTCGCCTTAAATTACAAGACCAATTACGAGAAGAAATTCAAATCTGAAATCAGCACCTTTGGCGGGCATGCCTGGGACGCTTTGCACATGCTCAGGATAGCCCTGGAAGCCGTCGGTCCAAACAAGGCCAAGATTCGTGACTACCTCGAAAACGTCAAAGGGTTTGCCGGTACGGGCGGTATCTTCAATATGTCGGCCCTGGATCATTGCGGCCTGGATGCCAGTGCTTTCGAGATGGTTGTAGTCAAGGATGGAAAGTGGGCCTTGATTGATTAGTCTTCCTTATTATTGACTTCCCATCAGTGCATTAACTATTGTTGATTGGGATCAATCTAGCGCTAAGTTGCTTTCAGAAAGGCAATACTTTCAGCGGTGTCTCTGCCAGTTGCAAAGGGGGGAGGCAGTCTTGTGCCAGAAATTTTAGAAATTGCTTCGCCTCGGTCGCAATGACAGCACAGATACGGACCTTTTTCTGATTGCAGCTTAGCTGACAGCCCTTCAGACGCAGGGGCCGGACTCATGTCCGGCCCTGATAACTTTTGGTACTTTTGGTTATGGAAGACTACGGATTTTTAAGCCAGCTTGTGCAGTACATCCTGACTGGCATTACTTTGGGCAGCATCTATGCCATTGTCGGTGTGGGGTTCAACATTATTTATAACGCCACGGAGATCATTAACTTTGCCCAGGGTGAGTTTGTCATGCTGGGCGGGCTGGTCATGATCACCCTGGTTAACTTCGCCCATCTGCCCATGCCTCTCGCGTTTCTCCTGACGGTGATCATCGTCAGCCTGGTGGGCTTGCTCATTGAACGGCTAGCCATCTTCCCTCTCAAGGAAAGTTCTGTTTTACGGCTGGTCATCATCACCATTGCCCTTTCTATTCTGATCAAGGGTCTGGCCATGTTCACCTGGGGTAAACAGTCATTCGCTTTAAGGTCTTTTTCCGGCGACACCCCCATACCTTTTCTGGGGGCCTCGGTTATCCCCCAGACACTCTGGATTATTGGAATCACAGTGGTGCTGGTGATTCTCTTGAGCATCTTTTTTTCCAGGACGATCATTGGCAAGGCTATGAGTGCGTGCGCGGACAACCCTGAAGCAGCCTCTCTGGTAGGCATTAACACCCAGCGCATGGTCATGCTGGCCTTCATGCTTTCGGCTGCCTTGGGGGCTGTGGCCGGGATGATCATCACGCCTGTTGCCTTGATGGAATACGACCGGGGAGCCTTGCTGGCGCTCAAGGGCTTCGGGGCGTGTATTTTAGGGGGGCTGGGGAATTTCTACGGCGCCGTCGTGGCGGGCATCATCCTGGGTCTGATCGAATCTCTGGGAGCGGGGTTGATATCATCCGGTTACAAGGACGCCATGGCCCTGGCGGTGTTGCTTCTGGTCCTGTTCATTAAACCCAGCGGTCTTTTTGGCAGCGCTGAAGTAAGTAAGCTGAAGAAGTTCTAGAATGGGGCGCAAGAATACAATCGGTGTGCTGGGCCTGGCGCTTTTCATCTTGTTTTTTCCGCTCACAGGGCGTATTCCGGCCATCTCCCACTATGTGGACATCATGACTTTTATCGGGCTGACGGCCATGATCACCATGGGCCTCTCGCTGCTCATGGGTTATGCCGGTCAGATATCCCTGGGTCATGCCGCTTTTTACGGCCTGGGCGCCTATACATCTGGTGTCCTAACTGCCAAGTTCGGGATCAATCCCTGGCCAGCAATTCTGGTGGGAGTTCTTCTTTCAGCCGCCGTGGCCGTGATTGTCGGTTCCCCGTCTCTCAAGCTCCGCGGGCATTACCTGGCCATGGCCACCCTGGCCTTCGGAGAAATCATCTACATCATTTTCAACGAATCAATAGCATTGACCGAAGGGCCGGACGGATTTGGCAACATCCCTCACCTGTCCCTCTTCGGCTTTACCTTCGATACAATCCTGGCTAATTACTACCTTATCTGGGCCGTAGCGATCCTTATGCTTATTTTCAGTCTCAACATTATACACTCACGGGTCGGGCGGGCCTTGATGTCCATCCATGGCAGCGAGGTTGCGGCCATGACCATGGGGGTTAACGCGGCCAAATTCAAGATCCAGGTCTTTGTCATCAGCGCGGTCATGGCCTCGATCGCAGGCAGCCTTTATGCCCACTATGTTCAGTTTATCAACCCTCCGGTCTTCGACCTGTTTTTCTCTATTAAATTAGTCATGATGGTGGTTGTTGGCGGTATGGCCAGTGTCTGGGGCGCCATTCTTGGGGCGGCCTTAATCACCTTTCTGCCAGAATGGCTTATATTTTTAGAAGACTTCGACATCCTGGCCTATGGTCTGGTTCTGCTGTTGATCATCATGTTTCTGCCTAAAGGACTGTCCAGCCTCACGGGCGTACTTTACCGGCTGGTCGCTCCGCGCTTGAAATCCGGAAGTTGAAACGTCTATGGTTCGTTCTGAAAACATCCTGGAGATTTCATCACTCAGTAAAACCTTCGGGGGACTGGTAGCAATCTTTGATCTGGACTTCACCGTCTCCAGAGGCATGATCAAGGCTATCATCGGCCCCAACGGCGCCGGGAAGACCACCCTTTTTAACCTCATTTCCGGTGTCCTCCCGTCCGACACCGGGGAGATCATCTTCAACAGCCAGCCCGTTACAGGGCTCAAGACCTACCAGATCGCCGACCGCGGCATCTCCCGCACCTTCCAGACGATCGAGCTTTTCAGCGAGATGTCCGTCTTGCAAAACGTTATGATCGGACGGCATGTCCGGACGAAAAAAGGGGTCCTGAGCGTTGGGCTGAAACTGCCAGGCTCGCGGCGGGAAGAGAAAACCATTTTAGAAAAGGCCAGATACTACCTCGAGTTTGTGGGCCTGAGCCATAAGGCCGATCAGGAGGCGAGCAGCCTCCCCCTGGGGCAGCAAAAGCTCCTGGAGATCGCCCGGGCCCTGGCCACGGAGCCTAAGCTCCTCCTCCTGGATGAACCCGCGGCCGGCCTGAATGAAACCGAAACAGAAACAGCGGCCCGGCTCTTTCAAACCATTCAGGATGCAGGGATTACCGTCATCCTGGTAGAGCATGACATGAGCCTGGTGATGAATGTGGCCGAAGAAGTCATGGTGCTCAACTACGGCCGCAAGATTGCGGACGACAGGCCGGAGGTGATTCGCTCCGACCCTGAAGTCATCAACGCCTACCTGGGCGTAGATATCGGATATGCTTGAGGTTACAGATTTAAAAGCTTCTTACGGCGGAATCCAGGCCCTCAAAGGCGTCAACCTGAAGGTTGAGGAGGGAGGCCTTGTGGCCATTATCGGGGCCAACGGCTCAGGTAAGACAACGCTGCTCAAGTCCATCTCCGGCCTCATCCGGTCCAAAGAAGGCCGAATCATCTTCCAGGGCCGTGAGATCACCCGGTCTCTGCCTCGACAAATCGTCAGTCTCGGCATTGCCCTGGCCCCGGAAGGGCGCCAGATTTTCGCCAGCCTCAGTGTGGAGGACAACCTTAACCTTGGGGCCTTCCTGTACTACCGCCGCAAGAATCGAGCAACAATTAAGGCTCTGAAAAAAGAGATTTATGAGTTATTCCCGGTCCTCGAAGAACGCCACTCCCAGCTCTCCGGGACATTGTCTGGCGGGGAGCAACAGATGCTGGCCATCGCTCGGGCCATGATGGTCAGGCCCAAGCTGCTCATTCTGGATGAGCCATCCATGGGCCTGGCGCCTCTCTTTGTGCAGGAAATATTCAAGGTTCTGGAACGACTGAATCAACAAGGGGCCACCATCCTTCTGGTGGAACAGAACGCTCGCGCCGCCCTCAAGGTAGCCCGGTATGCCTATGTCCTGGAAACCGGGGTCGTATCCCTGGAGGGCCAGACTGACAACCTTCTGGCCGACGAAAAGATAAAGAAGGCCTATCTCGGGGGTTGAACGTCTTTTGATTATTTCGCCGGAAATAAGGATTGGTTATCAAACCTTAACTGGTTCAATAAAGGGATGGACCAGGAAGAGAGGAGGATAGACCAATGAAAATCAAACATTGGATGACAAAGGACCCGATAAGCGTTAGCCCGGATACGTTGATCATTGATGCCAAGAAAGTCATGAAGGAAAATAAAATCCGGCGCCTGCCCGTGGTGGAGAAAGGCAAGGTCGTCGGGATCGTGACCTACCGCAATATCATCGAAGCCTCGCCCTCAGCCGTAACCACCTTGAGCATCCACGAACTGAACTACCTGTATATGAAACTAAAAGTTAAGGACATCATGCACAAAAACCCGCTGCTTGTCTCACCGGAAGACTCCAACTTTGACATCATTCTCAAAGGACACAAATTAGGCATTGGCTCGTTTCCGGTTGTGGAAAAAGGCAAGCTGGTCGGGATTGTCACAGAGACTGAGATATTCAATGCGCTGGTGCACCTCTTGGGTCCGGGGGATGAATCAGAGATCATTACTCTGGATAACATTGAACTTGAAAAGAAACCGGGCGAGTTCAGCAAGATTGCCACACTGATAGAAAAACAAGGGATTCCGGTCCTGGCCATTTTTTCTCTTCCGCATCGAAACAAGGAGGGACACAGGGTCTTCATCCGGGTCAAAACCAAGAAGACCGAATCCCTGACCAAGGAGATCAAGAAAGCCGGTTACACCTTACAGGAATAGCTAGGCGGACGATCTGTTTTGATCAAAGCAGGACAGGGTCTGTTCTAATGTTTCCTCCTCTCTCTGTCGGCCTCCCTCTGTGTGATTAATTGCGCTCCTAGACTTGAGTCCAGGTCCGAGAACAAAAAGCCTGGTCAAACTTTCAAACAAATCATTTGCCTTCATGGGCAGGGTGCGCCACCTCGTGTCCCGGGTACAGTAACCTTGATTTCAAGGAGCCTGGTGCTTGACAAATGTCCTTGACATGCTATTTTAATTTTAAAAATTTATATTTTAAAAATAATGGCTTTAAGAACGCTCCAAAAAGGAGATCGCCATGGAACTCGTCAAGGTAAAGCAGAATTACCAAATCACAATCCCGCAAAGCCTTCGCAAAAAAATTAAGATTGATGTAGGGGACTATATCGAGATAGACACTCAAGATGAGTTTATTATCTTAAGGCCTGTTAAGGTGGTCCATCCGGATCAGGAGTATTTCTATACCAAGAAATGGCAGATAATGGAAAGAGAGGCGGATAAAGACATTAGTCAGGGTGATGTAGTCGGCCCTTTTAAAGACGTTAAGGCCAGTCTCAAAGCCCTCAAAAAATCTAAAACGTGAAAGTCTCTTTTACTAAAAGCTTTACTCAAGATTACCGCTCACTCCCCCCACGCCTTCAAAAAACAACCGACAAGCAGCTGGGGCTTCTGCTTACCGACCCCCACCATCCTTGTTTGAACATTAAAAAAATGCATGACCCCAGGGAGATTTGGGAAGGAAGAATCACCAGGACCTACCGCTTTACCTTTCAAATCCAAGGTGACACCTATATCTTGAGAAGGCTGGGCACGCATGACGTTCTGAAGCAGCCTTAAAAAAGAGGAGCCGGGCCCCGGGTCGGGGCTAACCGGTTCATCCAGAATTCCTTTAACTTCATAAAGGACCAGATCTTCCGGGTGAGGAGTGAGAGAGGTCATGTACGCATGTCCGGGACAACAGCCAGCAGGTTGTCCAGGTTCAAAGGCCCGTCTCTAAGGAGGCGCGGCGGTGTGGTGCTGGTGTCAATCAGGGTCGAAGGCTTACCACCGGGACACGGACCGCCGTCCAGAATCAGGTCAACGCCGTCCCCAAAATAGTCCGCCACCTCGTCCGCGGTCAGGGCCGGGGGAGCGCCGGCTGGATTAGCGCTGGGACCGGTTACGGCTCGATCCAGGGCGCGCACCAGAGTTCGGATAACCGGCAGGCCTTCGACCCGGAGCCCCACCGTGTCCCGGGGTCCTATCAGGGCTGGATGCTGGCCGGGATGGGCTTCAAGGAGGATGGTCAGAGGACCGGGCCAAAAATGCCGGGCCAGTAGTTTAAAGGAGTAGGGCTGGTAGCGGGCGTAACACCCAACGCGCACGGTACGATCCAGAAGAAGGAGTAAAGACTTATTGACCGGGCGCTTCTTGAGCGCAACAACTCGTTCAATGGCCTCAGGCTGATCGGCTGCGGCCATGAGGCCGTAGAAGGTCTGCGTCGGCCCGGCCACGACCTCACCTTGCAGCAGGCTTGACACCACCGGCCGTAAAGCCAGGTAGTCGCAATGGTGAGGGTCAACCTTTAAAATCCGTGGCATGGCTTCCTTCTTTTTAGGGGAAACCGTTTTCCCTAAAAAAAGGTTCCCCCAGATTTACCTTAAAAAGCTCTTGTTTAACCCGCTTTGCGGCCATAGAGCCGGGCGGCCTTCTTTTCCACATCTTGAGCCAGTTCAGCCTTGTACTCCTCAAGTTTACCGCTCAGGGTCTGATCGGAAAGCGCCAGGATTTGCACGGCCAGGATGCCGGCGTTACGCGCTCCGGCCTTACCCACAGCCATAGTGGCCACCGGCACACCGGCAGGCATTTGAACCGTGGCCAGAAGAGCGTCAAGACCGTTAAGGGACGTGGAGCTTAACGGGACCCCGATAACCGGCAGGCTAGTTTCAGCGGCCAGGGTCCCGGCCAGGTGAGCCGCGCCGCCGGCCCCGGCAATAAGAACTTTCAGGCCCCGCGCCTTGGACGACCGGGTGTAGTCTTTTACCCGGGCCGGAGAACGATGCGCCGAGGCAATCGTGATCTCAAAAGGAACCTTGAATCTTTCAAGGATTTCCGAAGCGCCGGACATGGCCTTCAGGTCGGAGTCACTGCCCATCACAATTCCAACTAAAGGTGCGGTCATTGGTAATCCTCACTTAAGCCGCTTCAGGGCCTTCATGCCAATATCACTTCGACAGTATTTTCCCGGCCAGGAAATCAGCTCCGCGGCAGAGTAGGCTCGCTCCCTGGCCTGGGCGACATCAGCTCCCAAGGCAGTCACTCCTAGAACCCGGCCGCCGCTGGTCATAATTTTGCCATCCTTTTCTGCGGTGCCTGCATGGTAAACCACTACATCGGGCAGGGCCTTTACCGCTTCCAATCCCTCGATAATGTGGCCTTTTTCATAACGACCGGGGTAGCCTTCCGAAGCCAGGACCAGACAGAGGCTGGCCTGATCGTCCCATTCGATACGTATATCGGCCAGCCGATCCTGGATGATGGCCTCAAAGATGTCAACCAGGTCGGTCTTGAGGCGAGGCATGAGGGGCTGGCACTCAGGGTCACCGAAACGGGCGTTGAATTCCAAAACCCTGGGGCCGTCCTCCCTGATCATCAAGCCGGCGTAAAGCACACCCTTATAAGGACAGCCTTCGGCAGCCATGGCCTCGATGGTGGGCTTCATGATCCTGGTCATGATTTCGGCCGCAAGCTCCGGGGTTACCACGGGCGCCGGGGAGTAAGCCCCCATCCCGCCGGTATTGGGCCCCTTATCTCCGTCGTAGATAGGCTTATGGTCCTGAGAAGTGGGCATGGCTTGAATATTCTTCCCGTCAGTAAAAATCAGGAAGGTGGCCTCCTCCCCTTCGAGGAACTCTTCGATGACGACCCGATCTCCAGCCGAGCCAAAGGCCCTTTCCTTCATGATGCGGCTCAGGGCGTCCAGGGCCTCATCCGTGGTCTGACAAACCAGAACCCCCTTGCCAGCCGCCAGTCCGTCCGCCTTGACCACCAGGGGACCGGCTTTTTGTTTGATATAATCAACCGCGGCCTCATAGGTGTCAAAAGTTCGGGAATCCGCGGTTGGGATGCCGTATTTTTTCATCAAGTCTTTGGCAAAGGCTTTACTGCCTTCAATCCGGGCGGCCGCAGCCGTGGCGCCGCAGATCCGAAGCCCGGCTTCGGTCATGCGGTCCGCCAGGCCCATGGTCAGAGGAGCCTCCGGACCGGCCACTGTCAGGTCAATTTCTTTCTCCAGGGCCAGGGCCACCAGCCCGTCCAGGTCTTCTGCTTCAACCGGCACACATTCAGCCTGAACTGCTATCCCCGCGTTCCCCGGTGCAGCGTAAATGTGCTCCACCCGGGGGCTCTGAGCCAGTTTCCATACCAGGGCGTGCTCTCGACCGCCGCCACCAACGACTAGCAACTTCATCGTTTCTCCATGATTCAACAACCTTGACTTATGGGCTGATTAGGTGAAATCCCCCCTTACCCTTTTATCATCCTGCCAGGACTTCCTTTGCCTTGGCCAGGACCTGGTTAATGTTTTCCGGGTTCGCGCCGCCGGCCTGGGCCATATCCGGGCGGCCGCCGCCGCTGCCGCCGACAATCTGAGCCAGCTCTTTAATGATCTGACCGGCGTGGAAACGGTCTTTCAGGTCTGGAGTAACTATGACCAGGAGCAAGGCCTTGCCTTTATTTTCCGCAGCCAGCACTATCACGCCGGATTTGATTTTATCCCTGAAGTGGTCGCCCAGTTCCCGCAGGCCCTTTGGGTTGTCAATATTGACCCGGGCCGCCAGGAGGCGAACCCCGGCCACTTCCTGAATCTGATCCAGGACTTCATCGGTCCGCCCCACTGACGTCTTCTGTTTCAGGGTCGTCAGTTCCTGCTCCAGTTCCTTTTGACGCGCCTGAACCCTGTTCAAGCGCTCGGGGGCCTGATCTGGTGACGTCTTAAGGGCCGCGGAGACCGTGCGCAAGGTCTGGCGCTGGGCCTGAATCGCTTCCAGGGCCGCCCGCCCGGTCAAGGCCTCCAGACGCCGCACCCCGGCCGCGGCCGATGATTCGGCCATGACGATAAAGAGGCCAATATCCCCGGTTCTTTCGGTGTGGGTCCCGCCGCACAGCTCCATGGAAAAATCAGGCACGTTCACGACGCGAACCATGTCCCCGTATCGCTCCTCGAACAAGGCCACCGCCCCGGTCTGTATGGCCTCCTCCATGGGCATGACCGTCGTTATAACCGGCAGGTTTTCGCGAATCTTTTCATTGACCTTTTTCTCGATGCAATCAAGTTCTTCCCGTGAGACCTGGGCGAAGTGGGTAAAGTCAAAACGGAGCCGGTCCGGAGAGACCAGGGAGCCGGCCTGCTTGACATGATCCCCCAGCTCCCGCCGCAACACGGCGTGAAGGAGGTGTGTGGCGGTGTGATTTCGAGCCGTATCCCGGCGGGGGGATTCAGCCACCTCAAGGCTGAATTTCTCGCCGGTCTCAATCTGCCCGGTTTCGACCCGGGCCTGATGAACGATGATTTCGCCGGGATAAATAATGGTATTGGTTACCCGGACCGCGGCCTCCTGGCCCTTGATCCATCCCGTGTCACCGACCTGCCCCCCGGCTTCGCCATAGAAAGGCGTGGTTTTAAAAACCAGTTCCACCTCCTCACCGGCCTCAGCCCGATCAACCTTGAGCCCTTCTTTCATAATCAGGACGAGTTCAGACTCAGCTGCAAGCCTCTCATGGGCCAGGGCCTCAACCTTGAACCCGGCGGCTGTCAAACCAGAAATGGGTTCGGGAACCGCGACCTCCCCGCTACCTTTCCACGAAGCCCGGCTCTTGGCCCGCTGGCCCTCCATAGCGGCCTCAAACCCGGAAATATCAACCTTGATTCCTTCCTCCCGGCAGACGTCCTCAACCAGGTCCAGCGGAAATCCATAAGTATCATAGAGTTTAAAGGCTATTTCTCCCGGAAGGCTCTTTTGACCGGACTCCTTGAGGCCAAGGGTCTCATCGGACAGGAGCTTCAAACCGTTGTCTAATGTCTCGGAAAAACGCTCCTCCTCGCTGAAGATAATCTTCTGAATGTAACTGGCGCTATCCTGAAGCTCAGGAAAGGCCCGGCCCATCTGTTCGATGACCTGGCCAGCCACCTGGTGGAGAAAAGGCTTCTTCAATCCCAGATTCCGGCCGTGACGCACCGCCCGGCGGAGGATGCGCCTCAAGACATAACCGCGGCCCACATTTTCAGGTAAAACCCCGTCCCCGATAAGAAAGGCCAGGGCTCTGGCATGATCGGCAATGACGCGGGTCGAGACATTCGTCTTGATGGGAACGTCGCTCCCGTGGCCTCCTCTATCCTTCCGACGCTCAGATTGGTAAATATAACGCACGCCGGACAGGTCCTGGATGAAATCAATCAAAGGCCGGAAAAGATCGGACTCATAGTTGGAATAGTACCCCTGAATAACGGCCGCGATGCGTTCAAGGCCCAGGCCCGTATCAATGGAAGGCTTGGGCAGGGGGATCATGTTTCCGGCTGCATTGCGGTTGAACTGCATGAAAACCAGGTTCCACAGCTCCAGGAAACGGTCGCATTCGCAGGCCGGGGAGCAATCCGGCTTGCCGCAGCCTACATCCGGGCCCTGGTCATAGTGGATTTCAGAACAAGGCCCGCACGGGCCTGTGTCGCCCATGGCCCAGAAGTTATCTTTCTCTCCGAACCGCTGAATCCTGCTGCCAGGCAGGCCGACTATCTTTTTCCAGAGGTCTTCGGCCTCGTCGTCATCCTGATAAATCGTGGCGCTAAGTTTTTCCGGCGAAAGAGCGAACTCGTCAACCAGGAGTTTCCAGCCCAGCTCGATGGCCAGGGCCTTGAAGTAATCGCCAAAGGAGAAGTTGCCCAGCATCTCAAAAAAGGTATGGTGCCGGTTGGTGTAGCCCACGTTTTCCAGGTCATTGTGTTTGCCTCCGGCCCGGACGCATTTCTGGGAGGTAACGGCCCGGATGTAAGGTCGCTTTTCCTCGTTCAGGAAGGTTCGTTTGAACTGAACCATTCCGGCGTTCGTAAAGAGCAAGGTTGGGTCGTCCTTGGGAACCAGGGACGAACTCTTGACCACGGTATGGTCATATTTTTTAAAGAATTCTAAAAACCTGGTCCTGATTTCTTCAGCTTTCATCGTTTTTGTTTCTCGCTTATTGTAATTTCCACTGATCCCCAGGTGCTTTTGATGACCGTCTGCTAATCATACAGTCCAAAATAGTATCTTGCCAGGGAAGAGAGATCGCCATCCCGCCTGTATAAAATTATCACCCTAAGCGGCGGGCGTTTTCTCTTCAGTCTTTTCAGCGTCCTCCTCCAGTTCTATAAGCCCGTAGGCCCCGCGAATCTTGGTGGCGATATCGTTCGCGATCTCAGGATTTTCAATCAAGAACCGCCGCGCGTTCTCCCGGCCCTGCCCGATGCGGTCCTGACTATAGGCGTACCAGGAGCCACTTTTCTCGACAATCCCGACCTCGACTCCCAGATCAATCAGCTCTCCTTCTTTTGATATTCCGCGGCCGTAAACTATATCAAATTCAGCCTCACGGAAGGGCGGCGCCAGCTTGTTCTTGACGACCTTGACCCTGGTCCGGTTGCCAATGACATCCTGACCTTCCTTGAGAGCCGCGATGCGGCGAATATCCAGGCGCATAGTGGCGTAAAACTTCAGGGCGGTGCCACCGGTTGTTGTTTCCGGGTTGCCATACATGATCCCGATCCGCATGCGTGTCTGATTGATGAAAATAACCGAGGCCGCGGATTTCGAGATGTTTGAAGATAGCTTGCGCATGGCCTGAGACATGAGCCGAGCCTGGAGTCCGACATGGGTGTCGCCCATCTCGCCTTCAATCTCAGCCCGGGGAACCAGGGCGGCCACGGAGTCAATGACCAGGATGGACACCGCCCCGCTGCGCACCAGGATATCGGTGATTTCCAAAGCCTGCTCCCCGGTGTCGGGTTGGGAGATGAGTAAATCGTCGGTCTGGACGCCCAGGGCGCGGGCATAGTTTATGTCCAAGGCATGCTCAGCGTCTATAAAGGCGGCCACTCCATCCTTTTTTTGCATCTCAGCAATAAAATGCAGGGCCAGGGTCGTCTTGCCCGAGGCTTCAGGGCCGTAGATCTCCACCACCCGCCCGGCTGGGATACCGCCTACGCCCAGGGCCACGTCCAGCGCCAGGGAGCCGGTTGGAGTGACAGCAATATCCTGAAGCTTGGTCATGTCCCCTAATTTCATGATAGATCCCTTACCGAACTCCTTTTCGATTTGGGAAATGGCCATTGATATGGCCCGGTCCTTGTCCGGCATATTAGTCATGACTCCTCCTCCATGGGTTTCTCCTCTAAAGGCAACCGCCTTAAAGGCGTATAAATCGCTCCAGAAGGTTTGAGATCGCTTCTAAACAGGACCACCTCCCTGGCAGTAAAGGCCAAAGGTCTTGGCTCAAGGCGGTCCAGCGCGTAAAGAAGTTCTTCCCTGTTTTGGTTTGAACGTATGCGCCCCAGGGTCAAGTGCGGATTAAAAGGTCGTTTTTCTTTGGCAAACCCAAACTCAGCCGCCTGTGCCTCAATCTCCTTCTGTAAAGAGGCCAGGGCGTCCAGGTCGCCGTCCAAACCCACCCAGGCTACACGCGGACGACGCCGACTCGGGAAAACCCCTGTCCTGGCAAGCGTTAAATGCAGGGCGGGGTATGTCCCCACCACCCGAGACACAGCCTCGGCCAGGGGGTCTATGATCTCCTCGGCCAGCTGGCCTAAAAACTTCAGCGTCAGGTGCACCGCCTGGGGGCGAACCCATTTGACATCAGCCCTGACCTTTTTCAGGTCATCCTGCAGACACCCGATCTCCTCCTTGAAATCCTCGGGCAAGGCAATGGCAACAAAAGAACGTATCATCTCTGAAGATAAAGGAGCACCCGATTCAGGGCCGCTTGAGCGGTTAGGATTTTAATCTGTTCCCTAGTCCCGGAAAACCGGAAACTATCCACCTCAACGCCTTTCGCATCAGCCAGGGCGATGAAAACGGTGCCCACGGGTTTATCTTCCGTGCCGCCCGCAGGACCGGCGATACCGGTTGTAGCCAGGCCCAGGTCGGTCCGGCTGACGGACCGGATGCCCTGAGCCATGCTAGCTGCCGTTTCGGGGCTCACCGCACCATGGGCCTTAATCATATCAGCCGGAACATTAAGCAACTCGATCTTGGAGTCATTACTGTAAACCACGACCGCGCGCTCGAAGTAATCCGAACTGCCTGAAACCGACGTGATGCGGTGACTGATCAAACCGCCGCTGCATGACTCCGCCACGGCCAGACGCAAGCCCTTTTCCCGGAGCAACCGTCCAAGGGAATCCTCGATCGAGGCCGAATCCCTGGCCACGATATAGGGTTCGAGCCTGGCCTCGGCCTCTTTTTCCACTTCAAGGAGAGCCTTTTCTGCCTCTCCGACCGTATTTCTCCGCACCGTAATGGTGACGTGATTTTCTGGAAAGTTGGGGTAGAATCCGATCAGCACCCCTTTATCCTGCCCGGCCAGACCTTCCAGCAGTTCCCCGATACGGGCCTCCTGAAGGCCAAAGACCTTCAGGGTTCGCTGCCGAACCACGGCGCGGTTTTTATCATAGCTGACCAGCAGAGGCAGGACCTTGGCGTCGGCCAGGTAACGAACTTCCTCGGGAACGCCGGGCAGAAAAAAAATAGGAATCTCGTTTAAGTGGCTGTAAAAACCGCAGGCCTGAGCCTGAGGGTCAATCAGCCGCGCCCCCTCGGGAACATAAGCCAGCTTCTCATAGGCATCCACCCAAGGCAGGCCATGCTGGTTCAGCGAACGCTTGAGGTATTTAAGCGAATCTTCATCCAGGACCAGCGGGCAATCGAGGAATCGCGCCGCAACTTCAGCCGTGATGTCGTCCTCCGTGGGGCCGAGGCCGCCGCAGACGAGCACGAATTCCGAACGCTTGACAGCCCGGTCCAGGACTTCGATGATGCCTTCCTGGTTGTCTCCGACCGTGGAGATAGCAGTAACAACAATACCCAGGGAAGAAAGCCGTGAGGACAAGTAGTGGGCGTTGAAATCGCGAACCCGCCCGGAAACAAGCTCATCCCCGATGGTGATAATCTCTCCCCGCATACTCCTTACCAGCTCGACCCGCCCAAGGCAGGCCAAAAAAAGATCAAAACGTGCAGAACCGCACAAGCATATACCCCGGCGGCCACATCGTCCAGCACAAGCCCCAGCCCGCCGCGCCATTTCCGATCAATGAGCCTTGCGGGCCAGGGTTTTAAGATGTCAAAGGCCCGAAACAGGATGAATCCGAGAATTATACCGCCCAAACTCGGTCCGACCCCGACCATGGTTACCAGATAACCGGCCACCTCGTCTATGACGATCCGGCCGTCATCCCTCTGGCCATAAATCCCTTCGGCTCGGGCAGCCAGATAAACGGCTAAAATAATTACAGCTGCCAGGGCCGCCAGGTAGGCCCAAAAAGGAAGCTGGCTCAGGCCCAGAAACAGGGGTATCCCGGCCAGGGTGCCAAATGTCCCCGACGCCACCGGGGCATATCCTAAATAGGCTGCCGAAGCCAGGAAAGTTACCAGCTTATTACTTGAAAAACTGTTTAAACCGGAAGCGATGCCTGGATCCTTTTACCTGCCCCAAAATGAAGTTGTCACCCGGCCACAGCGACACTCTCCGCATGGTTCTGGACGATTTTTAACCTATATTTATTCCTTGACCTTGTCAAGGCCGACCGATAGAATCTGCCATGATAAAGCTGTATTAACCGCTCATATCTGTTTTCAAAAAATAAAAGCCTGAATCAGCCATGGGCGGATGAAATATAAGGAGAGAAGTCTGGACATGCAATGTGAAAGATGTAAGTGTGAAATCGAGGAAGGCGAAGAAAGAGAACTCTACGGCCAGACCCTGTGCGAAGACTGTTACATGGACGCCCTCTCCCCGTCCAGAGCCTGCGATCCCTGGGCGGTCCACCGCGCCAGGACCTTTAAATCCGAAGAAGGCTCAGGCCCGGAACTGAATGAAACTCAGACCAAAGTCCTCGAAATCCTGAAACAAACCGGCGGGGCTGAACCAGGATACATCATCCAAAAGCTCAAGATAAAACCAGCCGACCTGCAAAGAGAAATCGCCCCGCTCCGGCATCTGGAACTAATCAGAGGCGAAATGCGGGACGGAAAAAGAATCATCCGGCTCTGGTGATGATTTATAAGGATTAGTCTTTTTATTTTCAGGGGGGAACTTTTTGAAAAAAGCTCCCCCCTGAACTTCCCCAAAACTTAACAAAAAAGTAAATTTTGCTCATCCTTTTCGTCCTAGAAAAAATATCTGCCTTTACTATTAACAAGCCAGCAACATTTTAATTGACTTTCTATTTTAATGCTGTTTTACTTTTCATTGTGTTGAAACTGGGATTTTAAGGGCTCGAATCGGCCATAAAGAGATGATGAGCATCCTGTTGTCCGGTAAGGTTTTTTAAATTATGGATAGCAGAAAAGAGGTGAAATGATGTCAGTTGAAGAGCAAAATAAAGCGGTCTTAACACGCTGGTATGATGAGATGTGGCAGAAAAGGAAGTTCAAGGAGCTCATGCCCGAGTTAGCCGGCCCTGAGTATACCAGACACGAGCCAGATGGGACCCGGGTGGTTACGAATGATCAATACGCTGAAGAGCTGACCAAGCTGAGTGAAAGATTCCCGCCATATGAAGCTAAATATGATCTGATTGCAGACCAGGACAAGGTTGCGGTAGTGGGCACCATGAAAATGGAAAAGAACCTTATGCATTGGGTCCAGATTTTTCGCCTCGAAAAGGGCAAGCTTGTAGAGACCTGGTTCCCCGGTTGGGTCAGGGACGTGGAATGGTAGGCTCAGACATCTTATCCTGAATTATGCGGCAACTGCCGCGTTTCATTTATAATCAGTCTTGTAGGTCAGGGTGGCTCGCGGCGCGAGGCTCCCTGACATTTTTTATAGCTATTCTAGAACGAACGGAATATATTTTTGACAATTGCTCTATTATAAATGACCCGTTGTTTAAAAGCATGTTTATATTAGTCCTGGCCTTTATTGACATATGAAAGACCAGAAATATACGGGCGGGGATAAACCCCGCCCCTACAATACCGATTTATAGCGATTGTCATAATTATGTTCCTTTTGGCTTCCTGGTTTCAGAACCTGGTTTCCTGCTTGCGCAGGAATGACAACAACATCCACTGTCATTCCCGCGAAAGCGGGAATCCAGAAAGGAATATATTTTTGAGAACTACCTTAGACATGATATTGAAGGATGGTGTCCGTAACTTGCTTATTCTCAAATTTTGTCAGGGAGCTTCGCACCCTGACCTACAAATGGCCTGACAGCTCGGTGCGGGATTATGAAGGTGGGTCTCAGGGGACACTGGTTACAAACGGCTTTTTGTCTCGATGGCAGAGGATCTGGATGACGTGCCGTCCTGAAATAATGCACGGCGGGACGCCGCCGCCGGGCATGACCCACTGCCCGGCCATGTAGAAATCGGCCAGCCCGGGCAGTGTCCGCGGCACGGTGGTATTGATCGCCTCCACCGTTGGCAGCCAGCCCTCATAAGCGCCTTTGTAGTTCAAGGTATAGCGCCAGGTGGTGTAGGGCGTAGCCACATCGGTCACCTCCACCAGGCTCGAAATCCCGGGATATCGCCTCTCCAGGCGCTCAAGGGTCTCGGTCGTCAGGCGCTGCTTTTCCGCATCATATCGCGGGCGATCCTTGACCAACTCATTCCAATACTCCCACTGGGCTTCAAATGAAACCTGGACCACGGTCTTGCCCGGAGGAGCGAAGCTCGGGCTGTAGTTGAAGATACGGATGATGATTTCATTAACGGCTTGAGACCCTAGCTTGATCGGCTGTTTCAGCTTGATGAGGCTCAACCACGGTTCATCTGAAAATTCACGGGCTATCCCGAAACTGACCATCACCATGGGACGCATGAGTTTCCAGTTTGAAAACCTGGCCCTGATGGTATCATCCTGATAGCGGCCGCCAAGCATCTTGAAGATGGTTCCATAGCCATCAGCGGCAGAGACCACCACATCAGCCCGGTGCTCGCGGCCGTCGGCCAGCCGCACCCCGACAGCTCGATCGTTTTGGACAAGGATTTCTTCAACTTTGGCCTTGTAGGTCACCTGCCCGCCCAGGTCCTGGTAGCGCTTTTCAATGGCCTGCACAAAGCCGAGAGAGCCGTTTTCCAACAAGCCAAGCTGCCTGTCAGCCAACAGCCCCCAGATCATAAGCACGAACCAGACCGGCACCTCGGGCAGGAACATGTTCACCAGAACCCAGCGCAGCCAGGGGTCTTTGACCTCCTGAACGTATTCAGCCATGGATCGCACATACTTTCCCCGGTAGTACTTAAGCAGGCCGCGCAACCCCCACATAAACCTGACCCGGTCCCAGAGGCCTGTCAGTTCAGGCGGCTTATTAAGGGCCGCCATGGTCATGTCCCGGCCCTGCATGGCACGGACCCCGGAGATCAGATCGGAAATGAAGGCAGCGTCGGGTTCGGAAAAATCTCTTAATTCGGCGGCCAGGCGGTCAAGGTCCGGTGTGATGTCCAGGCTCTGCTCACCGGCCTCATCAATGAAGCGGATATAAGTAGTGAGGTCAAGGAAGTTGTTGGTCTGGATAGTTCCCAGCTCGCGGTAAAGTTCGTAAGTTGGCTGTCCCGACCTGTGACCCATCAGGAAGTGGATGCCGCCGTCAATGAGAAAGCCCTTGCGTTTCCAGGCTGCGGCCACGCCTCCGGGCTTGGAGTGATGTTCGAAGATATGAGAACGATACCCGTTCATGCGGGCATAGCAGCCCGCGGACAGACCGGCCAGCCCGGCGCCGATGATGATCAGTGATTCAACAGGCATTTCCTGGCTTTTTCCTTTTCGCATGAGATGCGCTCGTCAAGCTGAATGCTGTTAGCTTAAGATTTAGGGTCTTCTCCAAATTAGTTGATGGTAATTAGGTTTAGTAGATAGATTTTTTACATCATTTAGCTCGTCGGAGGTGCACCGCCGGAGACGGACGGGGCGCTGGCAAAAATACCCTTCAAATGGATTTAGTCAGATAAATAATTTGTATTATAATAAATTATATTTTAACACGATGCTTTTTTTCTAACAAACTTACCAACTCTTTTGGAGAAGAACCTAAAATAACTTTTTTGTATAGACAAGCCAGACCATCTTAATAAACCCGGGCTAGCCCATTATTTATTTGACATTAAATTGATTTTTCTCCATGCTTTTGGAAGAATGAACCAGCGACACGGACGGACTTTAAAACGGAAACATTTAATTAGAAGGAGAGTTTAATGAATCTACCGAAAAAAATAGCGGTTATTGGTCTGGATTGTGCTTTGCCACATCTAATTGAAAAGCATATTTCTGAAGGTTACCTGCCAACTTTTAAAAAGCTCATTGATGGAGGCGTACTAGCCGACAATTGCCTTGTTCCCTTTCCAACCATTACCCCGCCCAACTGGGCGACTATTGCCACTGGCGCCTGGGCCGGGACTCACGGCGTCACGGATTTCCACTATCAAAACCCGGATGAACCGCTGAACCAGGTTCCGCTGGAATCTTTCAGCAGTGAGCGTGTTAAAGCGGAAACGATCTGGAACGCCCTGGATAAAATTGGAAAGAAATGTGTCGTCTATAACTATCCCGGCGCTTGGCCGTCCAAGCTAAAAAACGGGATCATGGTGGGCGGCTCAGGATTATCCATAGGAGAAACCCGTATTGGGTTGCCACGGCTGAATTCGCACTGCACCCTGTGCGGCAGCCAGCTAATTACCACCGGGCTGTATCCGTTCAGCATCCGCGGACAGTTCCAGAATGCGGAGGGTTGGGAAAACATGCCTGATGTGGGCGAAGACCCGCTGGACATGGAGGCCCCGCTTACTTTCCCCGCGGCCATTAAAAAACCAGCCGCTACAACCTGGTATGTTCTGGCGCAGCAGAATGAGGACGATGAATATGATCGGATCACCCTGTCCCCGACCAAGGATTATAACGACGCCTTTTGCACTCTGAAGGTCGGGGAGTGGAGCCCCAAAATCATGACTCGGTTTAAAATGCCGGATGGATCGGAGAAGGAGGCCTTCTTCCGGTGCAAGCTCATGGAGTTTTCCGATGATGCGGAGGATTTCCGGCTTCTTTTAAGTGACTTCTGCGCTACAGAAGGGTGGACCGCGCCGGCTGAGATCGCCAAGGAACTTGTGTTCGGAGAAGGCGTCTTCGGGCATTCCGGCGGCCTGCCGCAGCTTCTTCTCGGCTGGATTGACCTGGAAACCTATACTGAAATAAACGAGTTTCATGATCAATTCAACGGCGATGCCGTGACCACCTTACTAAAAGACCACGAATGGGACCTTTTTTACATGCACTCCCATCCGCCGGACTGGCTATACCATGTCACCATAACGCAATTGGATGCCGAATTAACCAAGGATAAAGCGCTGTACGATCAGGCCTGGAAAGCGCATCTTAGAATCTACCAGAGCCAGGATAGGTTGATTGCCAGAATCATAGAAGCCGCGGGCCCGGACACTCTGGTCGTTTTGGTGTCCGACCATGGCGCCACACCGGATGGCCCAACGCTGAACCCCCAACAGGCGCTTGTTTCCGCAGGGTTAGCCAAAGTGAATATCGAGGCCGGTCAGGATACCGAGGTCGCGGCGGAACTGCCGGCGTTCGGGCGTCAATTCGGCATGAAGTTAGCCAAGGCCGGGCGCCAGACTATTGTGGTCGAGGAGTCCAAAGCTATTGCTCAACGGTCCTGCTATGTTTATGTCAACCTCAAGGGGCGCAATCCCGGTGGCATTGTCGAACCTGAGGATTACGAGGAAGTGCAGCAGCAGATTATTGACGCCCTGCTCACATACGTGGACCCTGAAACCGGCAAGCGCCCGGTGGCTCTCGCTCTCACCAAAAAGGACGCGCGCATTATCGGTCTTTACGGTGACAACATCGGGGACGTTGTCTATGCGATTAATCCCTGGTTCGGGGGCCAGCACGGCCCGATTCTGCCTACGGGTGAATGGGGGGTTGGCTCGTTAAAAGGACTGCTTTGTCTGCACGGCCCGGGAATTAAAAAGGGAGACCGCCTCCAGCGCACCGCCTGGATCACGGACCTGGTCCCGACCCTTTGTTACATCATGAACTGGCCGCTGCCCGAGCAGGCCGAAGGCGCAGTTCTTTACCAGACCTTTGAAAACCCGAATTTCCGGTATAAAGCGTAACTAGTTAAAGTATATTGATTGCAGTGAAGCGCCCCGCCCCTCCAGGCGGGGCTTTTTTTTATGCAGCGTTCTCTCTCTAATGGGACTAGGTTGAGCTTAGAGCGATTACTATATATATTTTCCTTTTAAGATAGATCGTTGTTTGAATGAGCGATAAAAATGAAGATGATGATCAGTGATTCAACAGGCATTTCCCGGCTTTCTCCTTTTCGCAAGAGATGCGTCCGCCAAGCCGAGTGTTATTAACTTAAGATGTGTCAGGAAAAATCAAGGACAGGGTCTAAGACCAATACTCAGTCCCCTTTCGTAGCTATCACCTTAGCATCAGGCTGTTATTTGAGGCAAGTGTTTTAACTGCTTTGAAGCCTGATAACCGGAAAAGCGACTGATAAAAGGGAAGGGTTTGAGGCAGATAAACGTTCATTATTATCTTGACAGATGAAACACGGCGCGTTAAGAGTAACAATGTTATTGCAATTGTTTAAAATCCGATCGTCCTTAATTATTAATAAAAAATTAATTACGATAATTATATATGGAGACGACCTTGAATAAAGTTCTAGATGCGTTCGGCCAGCCCAGCCCGGAGATTCAAAAAAAACTGGAAAAGGCCGTGCTTGAAACCTTCTCCACCGGCGACTTCCACCAGGCTAATATGCGCGCCATCGCTAAAAAGGCCGGGGTCAGCTTTGGAACAATCTATAAGTACTACCAGAGCAAGGAAAACCTTCTCTTCTCCTTTATTGATGAATGGCTGAGCGAATTGATCGAGCGCATGATAGACCACCTCCAGGGCCTCGAGGATATCAAGGAAAAACTAAGAAAGATCTTCTGGGTTCAGCTCGAATTCTATGAAAAAAATCCGGATGTTGGCAAGATTATCATGATGACCGTCCCGCTAAAAACATGGATGACGGATGAAACCTACAAGCAAGAAAGAATGACAGAAATACTGCTCCGGGTTCTGAGAGAAGGCCAGCAAAAAGGCGTGCTGGACCCAGGAGTACCCACCCTCGTTTTGCTTGATGTCATGCATGCCATGGTAGCCCGCACCTTTACCATGTGGATGTACCGCGGGCAAAAAGAAAGTCTGGCCGCCCAGGCCAGCCTGCTTTTCGAAATGGTCTGGAGGGCGATTTCCAATCCTGACCATGCTTCAGGAAGGAGTGAAACATGACCGCTAGCCGTCTGATCGAATCTGAACTTAACAGTAACATTGTTCCAAGTCCGGTCAAGTACGCTGTCCTCCTGCCAGAGGGTTACGAGGAGTCAGAAGAAGATTTTCCGCTCCTTTTTTTCCTCCACGGCGGCAGGGGCGACCGGAGTTTTCTGACCCTGATGCAACCTCTCATCGAACGGCTCTGGAATCAAAATCGCCTGCCTAAAATGGTCGTTGTAACACCGAGCGTAACCCGCTCCATGTACATGGACTTTAGAGACGGGTCGCAGAAATGGGAACAGTTTATCATCAGCCCTTTTCTGGATCATTTGCGCCAGGATTATAAGGCCCGGTCTGATCGGCAGGGGACCTTAATTCTTGGGGTTTCCATGGGCGGCATGGGAGCGCTGCGCCTGGGACTTAAATATCCCGACCTCTTTGGGGGTCTGGCCGCACTCGAACCGGGCATCGAACCGATACTGGCCTTCAAGGACATCCAGGTTCAGGACCGGTTCTGGCGTTCGGACGAGATGTTTGAGACCATCTTTGGGAGACCCGTTGATGAGGAATACTGGGCCGCCAACAACCCGGCCAATATCGCAGCAAGCAATGCCGAAAAGATTAAATCCTCAAACCTTGCCATCTACCTGGAGTGCGGGGATGAAGACTACTTCTACCTATACAGGGGTACGGAGTTCTTGCACCGCATTTTATGGGATCATGAGATCCCGCACGAGTATCATCTGGTGCGGGGGGCCGACCACCTCGGCCGGACTCTTGGCCCGCGTTTTACCGAAGGGCTTGAGTTTTTAGCCAGGGTCGTCAATCCGCCTCCATCGTCTGACCCTGCCCTAGAAGAGCTTCACAAATTATTAGACCCTTTAAAGGAAAAGTTTTCATTGAAAACAACCATGAAAACTTAACCATCCCCAGACCAATAAAGGAGGGAGATTCTCATGATTAGCAGGATCAATAAAACGGGCGCGTTTTCAAGTATTGGGATCATTCTTTTTTTCGCGCTGCTCCTGGGCTTCATTCCGGCGGCTTCGGCCGCGTCTGCGGCTGGCAATTCCGGTGATACCTTCAGGTGCGCCATCAGGAGCGACATCACCACCCTGGACCCCAGCCGGGCCGGCCGGGGAGCGACCGGTTTTGTGCTATTCTACCTGTCACAGGGCCTGGTGCACCCCAGCGCCATTAACTGGCGGCCGTTGCCAAACCTGGCTGAATCCTGGGAAATGTTGAGCCCTAGGGCATGGAAATTTAATCTGCGCCAGGATGTCAAATTCCATAACGGGCAGCCTTTGACCGCAGCCGATGTACAGTTCTCCTTTTACCGGCAGATGGGCAAAATCAACCGCAAATTTCCCGGGGCGGCTAAAGCCAATTTCAGGCGAATGATAGACAGGGTTGAAACACCTTCTGACTACACCGTAATCATTCATACCAAAAAACCAGAGGTCTCTCTTCTGTCCCTGGTCATCAGCGGCAGCGTCTATATCGTACCCAAGCAATATGTTGAGACGGTCGGTGACAAGGCCTTTGGCAAGAAGCCCATAGGTACCGGGCCTTTTATATTTAAAGAGCGAAAGCCTGCGGAATACATTTCTTTTGTGGCCAATGAGGACTACTGGAACGTGAAGGCCATCCCTGGCACCCTGAAGGCGGCCGAGATTAAAAAGGTCGTTTACCGCATCTTCCCTCAGTCCCAGACCGCGGTCGCGGCGCTCATAGCCGGTGAAGTTGACGGCGTCCAAAACCTATCTTACGACATCATCAGGGACCTCGAAAAAAAACCGGGCATCAATGTTTTCTATACCATACAGAATACCCCTTCCTACGTCATGATGAATTGGCTGAAACCAAAAGACGAAAAAACAGGCCGGTCCAACCCCTTTTACGACGTCCGGGTGCGGCGGGCCTTGAACTACGCCCTTGATGTTGACACTCTTATCAAGAGCTACGGTACGGGTCGCGAATACAGGACCACCCTGGTAGGCCGAGGCTCGATCGGGTACAACCCCGACGTTCCCTTTTACAGCTACGATCCTGAAAAGGCTAAAAGGCTTTTGGCCGAGGCCGGATATCCCAAGGGCTTCACCGCAAAGATGTACGTCCTGGCGGACCGTCCGCCCTTTCAGGACGCCATGACCCAGTACTGGCGGGACATCGGGGTGAAGGTTGATTATCAGATCACCACCCTGCCCGTGGTTATGCGCGCCTTATTCAGAAAAAAATTGGAAGGCATGGTCATCTGGATCGGGGGCCGCGGCTACGATACAACCAGCGGCTTTAACAAGGTCTACCTCAAAGGCAAAGGCACCTTCAGCCTCCATCCGCCCGACCAAAGGGTGGAGGCCTTAATTGACAGGCAGGAACAGGAGTTCGATGAGCAAAAGAGGGCTGAACTCATTCACAAGGTCACCCGAATAATCTGGGAAGACGCCTGGTTCGTTCCCCTATGGGAAGGCGTTGTCATGAAGGCCCTCCGAGCCGACTGGGAATATGAGCATCACCCGTGCGTCAATAGCTTTTCTCTTCCGTTTCTGAGGAAAAAGAAATAACCGCATCATGGCTGAGGTCTATCACGACTCAAGGCAAATCTACTTGACCCTTATGGATGACAGCCCTTGAATCCCCGACGGGGGCGCTGAGTTCTTGATAAAAAAAACACCTGGCAGGAGGTTCTGATCGTGACTATTGCAAAGGAACAACGGACGGTTGAAAAACACAAGGTCTACATCACCGAAAGCCCTGATAAGCCGCTCATGGCGCTGATTCGAATGGCGGCAGGCGGCATGGGACTCTGGGACAAGGTCTGGCCCTTTCTGACCGAGTATTTCACCGTGGCCAGTATTGACCTGCCCGCGCCGGCCCTGGATAAATTCGATTCCACGAGCGAGCTTTTCAAGCATGTGGGCGGAAACGTGATTAAAGTCACCCAGGGGCTAGGGTATGATAAGTTTCACATCTTTGGGTGGACCGGCGGGGCCCAGGTGGCGCTGAGGTGCCTGGTTGATTTTCCGGATCATATTCTTTCCGCCATCCTCATGGGTGCGGTGGATCTCCCTGAGGAAAGAAGACCGCTCGAAAAATCGAGTGAGATACTCAAGGTCATTCTGGATCACGGCGACCTCGAGCTCTATACTTACTTCTGGCTGCTGTCCCAGCATACACCGGGTTATACCGAAGAACATTTCGACCGCATCCAGGCCCTGGTGGACGCCCGCCTCAAGGCGGACCGAGGCCGGCTGGACACCCAGCGTGTCCTGAAGTGGATCAAGGCCATCCGGCAGCAGGTGGCCAGCGATGAAGAGCTGGCCGCCATAAACGTGCCCACGCTTCTGGTCGCGCCGGCCTTTGAAGCCTTTCCCCTGCTGGCGCACGTCAGAAGACTCCAGACCAAGATCAAGACCTCGGAAATGGCCCTTATCCCGGGCGGCGGGTCCATGGTCCTGTCCGAAGCCCCGGATAAATTCATGGCCGCCGCCGGGAAATTCATCCGGGCCGTGGCCAAGGGAAACCCGCCGCTGGCCAAACTCTCAGAAAAAAATACGGTCACCATCATCCAAAATAAAAAGCGGGTGGACGCCCTGGAGAATGCCAGCCATGAGGCCCTCGTGTTCCTGCACGGCTGGCTCATGTCGCCCCAGATGTGGGCCCACGCCATGGCCGCCCTTAAAGGCAAGATGCGCTGCCTGGCCCTGTGGCAGCCGGGACATGGCAAATCCACCGCGCCGGATTATGACTTCACCATGGAGCAGTGGGTTGACTGGCTCATCGGCACGTTAGAGGCCATGAATATTAAAAAGTTCGTGCTGGCCGGGCATTCCATGGGCGGGATGCTCACCCTGGCCTTCACCCTGAAATATCCTGAGAAAGTCAAGGGGATCGTCCTGGTTGACACCCAGGACCAGGCCTGGGAAACCGAAAAATCTGAAGAATTTCTGCAGGCGGTGGACACCGTCGCCGCAGCCTGGAGCGCTGACCTCGCCCCGCAGGTGGCAGACTTTCTCATGGGCAAGAATTTTCTGAAAAAAGAACCGGCCTGGGTCGGAACCTGGGCCAATGAGGTGGCCAAGTACGATCTGCCTGGAATCGCCAACCTTGGCCGGACCATCTGCCAGCGCGAAGACCTGTCAGGGCGAGTGGGCGAGATCAGGGTCCCGGCCCTAGTCGTGCACGGAACCATTGACGAGGCCATTGATATAGAGATAGGCCGGGCCATGGCCAAACGCATCCCTGGGGCCCGCTTTGAAGAGATGCCCGGCGCGGCTCACTGTCCGCCATGGGAGGCCCCGGAATTGTTTGCCGCAAAGCTACTCGATTTTTTAAAGACCAACAATTTCATCCAGTGAGGGAGGCTGCCTTGAGACGAAGTCATAAAAATTCACTGTATTTTACCCTGGCGATCCTCTTTGCCTTTGCCTTGACGATGCTTCCCTGTCAGTCCGGCCTGGTCAAGTCATAAGTAAGGTTTCCATAATTATCATGCACATGCGTCTTTAACCAGGCCGTAAAGAATGGAAGGTATAATCATGAATATTCGTTTTGACAATAGAGTGGCCATCATCACCGGCGGGGGCCGGGGCGTCGGCAAGGCGCACGCCCTGCTGCTGGGTTCCCGGGGGGCAAAAGTCGTGGTCAACGACCTCGGCGGCTCCACCGACGGAAAGGGCGACGGGTCCGAGGCGCCTGCCCAGAAAGTCGTGGACGAGATTAAGGCCGCGGGAGGAGAAGCGGTCGTGAGTTTCAACAGCGTGGCCGACCCCCACGAGGCCGAGGCCATCGTCCAGACCGCACTCGATCACTTTGGGACCGTGGATATCCTGATCAACTGCGCCGGAATCCTGCGAGACAAGACTTTTTTCAAGATGTCACTCGAAGATTTTGAATTTGTGCTCAAGATTCATCTCCTCGGTTCGATCTATGTCACCAAAGCCGCCTTCCCCGTCATGAGAGAAAAGGACTATGGCCGGATCATCATGACCGCATCGGCCGCGGGTTTATATGGCAACTTCGGGCAGACCAACTACAGTACCGCAAAATTGGGCCTGGTAGGCTTTATGAACACCCTGAAAGAGGAAGGGCAAAGATATAACATCTGCATCAATACCATAGTTCCCTGGGCCTACAGCCGGCTGGGCCTCGGTATCTTCCCTGAGGAGGTTTTAAAATATTTGAGACCGGAGCTGGTGGCCGCCGCGGCCGCCTTTCTCTCGAGTGAACAATGCACCGCCTCAGGCGACATTATTATCGCCGGCCTGGGCTACTTTGCCAAGGCCCAGATGGTTGAAAGCCAAGGGGTCAGGTTTGATCCGTTCCAGGACGTAACACCCGAAATGCTCGCTGAGCGCTATCAAGATATCACCAACATGGAGAAGGCCAGACCCTTCACCAACAGCAGCGAGGCCTTTTTAGCTGCGCTAGGCCCTTTAAACCCTGAGCTTGAAGATTAATCAACATCGTGCAGGAGTTTATCGCCTTTTTCATGGACACTTAACCCGGGAGAGATAATCATGGAAAAGTTTGACGCTCCCTTTATCGGCCTGACCGACTCTCTGGCCAGTCTGGCGAAATGGCAGCCCGACAGGATCGCGGTCGTTTGCGGAGACAAAAGGCTGACCTATCTGGAATTTAACCGGCAGGTCAGCAAGGTGGCCAACGGGCTGATCAGGCTGGGTATCAAGAAGGGAGACAAGGTTGGCGTCTACATGCTGAACAGCATCGAGGCGCTTCAAACCATTTACGGCGTGGTCAAGGCCGGCGGCACCGTGGTTCCGCTTTCATCAATGGTGCCCGGGGATGTGCTGGCCATGATGGTCAATGATTCTGATTCCCGCGCCCTGTTCGTCGAGTCAGGGCTCCTGAACGCCGTTATCAGTCCGGTCAAGGATCAACTGAAGGGCGTTGAGGAAAACGGCTTCTTTTCCCTGGGCTTTGAGGCAGACGGGTGGAACGATTATACCCAGTGGATCAATGAGTGCTCGGACGAGGAGCCGGGCATTGAGACCAAACCTGACGATGACTTCAACATCGTTTACAGTTCCGGGACCACCGGCGTGCCCAAAGGCATCGTGCACACTAATCACTGCCGGTATCTTTTTGCAATGGGCCTGGGTCTTGGCTTCAGGATTCATTCATATGCTAGGACTATCCTCACCACGCCGCTGTATACCAACGGCACCTGGATGACGCTGCTGCCCACCCTTTTGTTGGGCGGCACGGTGGTTATCATGCCTTCCTTTGACCCCAAGCTCTTCATGGAGCTGGTCCAAAAAGAGAGGTGCACGCACACCTTTATGGTGCCGACACAGTTTATCGTTATCATGGCCCACCCGGATTTTGAGAAGTATGATTTGAGCTCTATGGAGATGATGATCTCGGCCGCAGCTCCTTTGAGGGAGAATACCAAGCGCGAGATCATCCAGAAGTTCGGGAGCCGTCTCGCCGAACTTTACGGCTTGACCGAAGGGTTTGGCACTGTCCTGAACCCAGAGGAGATGGAAGGCAAAACAGGCTCAGTCGGCAAGCCCTTAACAGGCGGCGATATGCGCATCATTGATCAAAATGACCAGGAACTCCCCTGGGGTGAAGTCGGAGAGATCGTGGGATATCAAACCGGGCTCATGCGCGGCTATTACAAGCAGCCGGAAAAAACCGCAGAGTGCATCTGGAAAGATGAGCACGGCCGAACCTTTCTCAAGACCGGCGATGTGGGGCGCATAGATGAAAACGGCTTTCTTTACATCCTCGACCGGAAAAAGGACATGATCGTCTCTGGCGGCATAAATATCTTTGCCAGTGATATCGAGGAGATTATAGCCAAACATCCTGACGTTATGGACGTGGCTGTTATCGCCACCCCCCATGAGAAGTGGGGCGAGTCGCCTGTGGCCCTGATCATTGGCAAGCAAGGCGCGACCGCCTCAGAAGACGAGATCAAGGAATGGGCCAACAAGCAGTTAGCCAAGTATCAGAGATTAACTCTGGTTGAGTTTCGGAATGAATTTCCCAGGAACGCCTTAGGCAAGGTGCTCAAAAGGCAGCTCCGCGAGCCGTACTGGAAGGAGTGAAGTAATTTTCGGTCCAATACTCTCTGGTTAATGCCAGGCCCTAGTCACGGCTAGAAACCGCTGGGAAAGGGTTTTTTTAGGCCTTCATTCAGAAGCGGCTTCGGCTTCCAGGGCTTCTTCCCGCGGGGCTGGTGGAGTCGGTCTTTGAATGGCGTGCCGGAATATAAAGACGGCCACGGGCACGCCGAGGAAGACGCCCCAGAGGCCGAAGAGGCTGCCGCCGATATAAAGGATGATCAAGGTCAACACCGGGTTGATCCGCAGCACGGCGGAGACAATCCGCGGGTTGAGGATATAGGCCTCAATGAGATGAATGATGAAGATCATTGTCAAGGCATAGAATACCAGCTTGATTCCCCCGCTGTTAAAGGCCAGGAGGAAGATGGGAACCGAGGAGATAAAGGTCCCTAGAACCGGTACCAGCCCCGCAAAAAAGACGATGACAGACAGCACGATAATCGGGTGGATATCAAGGATGTAGAGCCCCAGGGCGGTCAGACCTGTGTTTATACAGGCAATGAGGATCTGGGCCTGAAAGACCTCACCTACCACCAAGGCAAACTGAATCACGCTCTCCACGGTTTCAATGTAAATGTCCCGCAGCCTGGTCTCCTGTAAGGACCTGGCCCGCTCCCGCAGCACGGGATAGTCAAAAAGGACCAGGAAGCTGAAAATAATACCCACCAGGAAGTAAGAGAAAAACGTGGTGGCCGAGTTGAAAAACTTGACGACAGTGGCAAGGATCGCCTCCTGATTGTACCCAACCAGGGCCTCAAAGGTCAGACTCTCCTTGATCCTGTTAAAAACGGGGGCTAAGCGCTCCTGCTGCGTGGCCAGCCGGTCCAGATAGCGCTGAAAGTTATCTATGGTTTCCGGAATCTGCTGGATAAAGAGCTTGGACTCAGAGCCCAGTTTGGGAACAATATATACAGCCAAGGTCGTTATAATGAACAGAAACACGACATAAGTCACTACAATCAGGAGGCGGCGGTTCAGTCGGGTCTTGGATTCAAGCCAATGAGTAATGTTGAAAAAAATAAAGCCGAGGATGAAGGTCAGAAAGAGCAGGCCGAAGAGTCTCCGGAGCAGAAAGAGCAGCACAAAGAAGGTCGTCCAGATGATGACCCGCTTGTTGATACTGATAAATTTCTGGAGATCAATTTCCATAGAATTAGCATAACACAAAAAATTATTCGGGCGCAATTGTAATCAAGGCACGATCAAACACCCTTCCGCGTCCACGGCGTTGGACTCGGGAAAATCCAGTCGGCCCAGTCTATGAATCAGCCTGGCGGCCTGACTTAAGGGGTCCAGCCTGGGGGGGTGTCCATAGACCTGGATAAAAGAAACAATACGACCGTCAGTCAGACGTCCGGTCAGGTCGAGTTCAGCCAGAAGCAGCGGGGCGTAACCGGCCGCTCCAGAAACATTAAACCTCATCATGGTGCAGAAATTACCCAGGGAGTAAGCGATAAGCCGCTTCTTGTAAACCTCCATCGCTCGCGGCACATGAGGGCCGTGGCCCAGAACCAGGTCCGCGCCGGCGTCAACCACGGCCCGGGCAAACTTCACCACCTCCCCCCGCTTCTCCCCGTGAAAAAACTCCATCTGCCGCGGGGTCCTGACCGCCTCGCCCCCCTCTGCCCCGGCGTGCATCGAGACGATGACAATATCGTTTTCCCGGGCCAGATCGGCCACAATCCTTTTGGCCCTCTGGACGTCTATGAGGTAGTGGCTGTGAAGATACGGCGCAAAAGCAACCATGACCACCCTGACTCCTCGAACCGTGATACTGGCCGTCACCCCGGGCGGACCTGAAAAGACGATGCAATGCCGTTGCAGGGTCTTAATGGTCATTTTTTTGCCTTCCGGCCCGAAGTCATTGATATGATTATTGGCGATCGAGGCCATGTTGAATCCAGCTTGAGCCAGGAAACGGGCATAGCCCGGCGGGGTTCTAAAGGCGAAGCTTAACCCGGTCGTCGAGTCCTTTTTCGTGCGGCCTGCATCGCTTAACGTGCCTTCATAATTAAAAAAAACTACATCGCTAGGCTTTAAAAACGCCTGACACGCCAAAAAAAGGCTGACACCTCCATCCTCCGGAAGCCGGCCCTCACTGCCCATCATTACGTCACCCACAGCCGCAACCCTGATCACGTCATTGGCCTGGGCGGACGAAGCCAGAAGGAGGACGGCCAACACCAGGAACAACCCGCCAAACCCGGTCATCTCGCTGAGGCCGATATGTTTGAGAAATATCATGTCACAAGGCCCTTTACCAAGGGCTTCAAGTTTCCTGGCGCATCAGGTTGAGCAACCCGCCTGCGGCCAGAATACGGCGCTGGCGTACAGAAGCGTCAAGGCTGGTCGCAATTTCTCTGCCTCTGACTTTAACCGGTATCTCCACGGCGCCGCTCAGGACCATCTCCCGGATATCTTCGATGATCAGGACGTCACCTTCAGCGATCAGGTTATAATCGTCAGACCGCATAAAGGTCAGGGGGAGGATGCCATAATTTATCAGGTTTGCCTTGTGAATGCGCGCGAAGCTCTTGGCGAGCTTGACGGCCACGCCCAGGTAGCGAGGCGCCAGGGCCGCGTGTTCCCGTGAGGAGCCTTGACCGTAGTTTTCCCCGCCCACGACCGCAACCATCCCGTTTGCTTCGGCCCGCCGGGCAAAATCCGGTGAAAGGCCCTGGAAGACAAAACGGCTCATGGCCGGAATGTTACTGCGCCAAGGCAGAATCTCGCTGCCAGCTGGCATGATATCATCCGTGGTGATGTTGTCTTTCACCTTGAGGATGACGCAGCCCTCAAGCCGGGCGGGCATCTCACTGAATTGAGGAAATGATTTAATGTTGGGACCCCGAAGAACCTCAACGCCTGTAGTATCTTCAAGCAACGGAAAAATGTTTCGATCATTGATGATGAATTTTTCCGGGACAACAACCTTCGGGTAGTCGCCCAGGTCGCGCGGATCGGTGATCCGGCCGGTCAAGGCCGCGGCCGCCGCGGTTTCCGGCGAACAAAGGTAAACCTGGTCGTCTCTGGTTCCGCTTCGACCCGGGAAGTTGCGGGTAAAGGTTCGCAGAGATATGACCCCGCTGGCCGGAGCCTGCCCAACCCCGATGCATCCCAGACAGCCGGGCTGCTGAATGCGGGCGCCAGCCTGGATGAGCTTCAGCAGGCCGCCGCTTGAAGTGATGTTTTCAAGGACCTGACGACTCCCGGGATTGACCTCGAAGCTGACATTTTCATGGACCGTTCGGCCTTCAAGAATCATGGCGGCTGACATCAAGTCACGATACGACGAGTTGGCGCAGGAGCCGAGCAGAACCTGAGATACATCTCGACCGGCCACCGCCTTGACCGAAACCACGTTGTCCGGCGAGCTAGGGCAGGCGATCATGGGTTCGAGGCTGTCAAGATCCAGCGTAATTACCTGGTCGTAGCCCGCATCCCGGTCGGCCGACAGCGGAAGATAATCCCCCTCCCGGCCCTGAGCGCGAAGAAAAAGACGCGTCTTTTCATCGCTGGGCCAGACCGTAGTTGTCGCTCCCAGTTCGGTACCCAGGTTCGCCACGGTAGCCCGATCAGGGACTTCGAGGGACATGACCCCTGAACCAAAAAATTCGACGATGTATCCTCGCCCCCCCTTGACCGTCAGCCGGCGCAGAAGCTCAAGGATGATATCCCGGCCTGAAACCCAGTCAGACAACCTGCCTTTCAGACAGACCCCCAGGACTTGAGGGTAGGTTAGATAAAAAGGATGGCCGGCCATGGCCGCAGCCACATCCAGGCCTCCAGCCCCGATGGCCAGGGACCCCAGCCCGCCGATGGTAGGGGTGTGACTGTCTGAACCGAGCAGGGACTTGCCCGGGCGGCCAAAACGCTCCAGATGGACCTGGTGGCAGATACCGTTGCCCGGCCGGGAAAAGTAAACCCCGAATTTTCTGGCCGCAGATTGAAGAAAGATATGATCGTCAGAATTCTTAAAATCGGTCTGGAGAAGATTGTGATCCACGTAGCTGATGGAGAGTTCAGTCTTGACCCGTGCCAGGCCTATGGATTCAAAGGCCAGGTAAACCATGGTCCCGGTTGCGTCTTGGGTCAGGGTCTGGTCTATCCTGATGCCAATTTCAGTCCCCTTCTTGGGTTGGCCTTCAACCAAGTGCATGTTCAGTAATTTTTCAGCCAAGGTCTTGCCCATGTCCGCCTCTGAGCCGCCGGTTAAGGAAAAACCAAGAATTAGCCCTAAACTAAACCGTTGCTCTCCTTAATAACTCAGGCCTATTCTTCACAGGCCTCACGCAGTCTGCGGGCTTTTTCACTTTTGCGGCAGAGTTCCCAGATAACACACCCGGTGCGATTTTTGCAGTATCCGCAGGGCTCGGTGCAGGCCTCACAGCTATCCAGACACTCTTGACAGTAGCCAAAGTTCATCTTAAAGCAGGTGATAACCGCCTCGCGGTCCGGATGCCTGGTGCAGTAATCCGCCATGGTCTCCACTCATCGCTGAGTATAAAAGTTGCCTTATGATCAGGCCTCTGTTTTGTTCTAACAACTCTCCGGCCATGGGTCAAGCTTTCTAGGGGAACCCTCTTTGTAAAATAAAGATTCCCTGGATAAGTTGACATCCTCCATGGCCTGGATTACATTTCTAATGTAATATTTTAATTTTAGCCTTGAAGAAAATTATTATGAAGATCAAAGAGCTGCAAGCCAGGGTCCGAGAATTATTAAAAAGGCGCCAGGCCATCCTTCTGGCCCATAACTATCAGCGCGCAGAAATACAGGAAATAGCCGACCTTACGGGAGACTCCCTGGGACTCTCCATCCAGGCCGCCGAAACAGATGCAGACGTAATCGTCTTTTGCGGGGTGCACTTCATGGCCGAAACCGCCTCCATTATCTGCCCGGACAAGACGGTTCTCCTGCCGCGATTGGACGCGGGGTGTCCCATGGCGGACATGATCACGGCTCCAGCCTTGAGGATACGCAAGGCAGAACTTCCCGGCGTGCCTGTGGTGACCTATGTCAATACGACCGCGACGGTCAAGGCTGTAAGCGACATCTGCTGCACTTCGGCTAACGCCATTGCTGTCATCAATTCACTCCCGGGGGACCGCGTGTTGATGACGCCGGACCGAAACCTGGGCCAGTATGCACAGCGCCACGTTAAAAAGGAAATCTTACTCTGGAACGGCTGCTGCAACATCCACGACCGGCTTGGCGCGGACCAGATTCTTCGCGCCAAAGCCCGGTGGCCCGAGGCCTTGGTGGTAGCGCACCCTGAATGTCGCCCTGAAGTCCTGGACCTGGCCGACGCTGTTCGTTCCACGTCTGGCATGATCAGCTTTTGTGGGGAAAATCACGGCCAGAAGTTCATCGTTGCCACGGAAAACGGACTGCTGTACCAGCTTCGAAGACAAAATCCGGACAAGCAGTTCTACCAGGCCTCCCGCGCCATGCTTTGTCCTGATATGAAGCTGACCAGGCTTGAGGATATCGTCGAGGCCTTGGCTACCATGAACCCCGTTATCAAGGTTCCGGAAGAGATTCGCCGCCGCGCCCTCAAGGCGGTCAACCGCATGCTGGCGGTGCCGCGCGATTAATTTTTGTTATTGTATGTCGTTAACGGCCTGATCCCTGTCCTCGAAAAACTTAAAAAACTGACTCAAATTTAAGGCCTCAAAGGCCCTTTTCAGACCGTGTTGAAATTGAGGGTCAATGAGACAACCGACCACAGCCTCAGGCCGGAAACGGTTTCTTTTCTTTAAAAACTCCCAGTTAAATAAAAGATTATCTCAAGGCATTTTTTTGTTGATTAATTTTTTAATTTCTGGTAAAGTATTACTGGTTAACATGTTAATTTAATTAATTTTTTTCGAGGCGTTTTTCGAGTGAAGGAAGTATTTGACCAGGCACTGACCCAACTGAAGAAGCAGCTTGAACCGTGGGAATTTCAGCGCTGGATAAAACCTGTAAAACTCCAATCCTCATCCGAAGACTCCTTGACCATTCAAGTCCCTAATATCTTTTTTAAAACGTGGATAAATGAAAACTATTTTTCTGATTTTAAGCGTATTCTTTTCGATTTAAGCGGTCGAGAAATAAAAATAAATTATTCTCAAAGACAAGACGCCCGAGATATACCGGGTCAGCGTGTTGAGGTTATCCCTGAACCTGAACCACGGGAATCTTTGAAATTGGAATCCGGTTTAAACAAAAAGTATACCTTTTCCAACTTTGTAGTCGGCGGTTCGAACCAGCTGGCTCATGCGGCTTCTCTGGCCATAGCCAAGGGAACCGCTTCTTATAACCCTCTCTTTATATATGGCGGCACGGGTTTGGGTAAAACCCATCTCCTTTGTGCTATTGGAAATATGCTGTTAAATCAGGATAAAAACCATCGCGTGGTCTTTTTGAGTTCTGAAAAATTCACCAATGAGTTAATCGAGGCCATGCGCATGGAGCAAATGAACCAGTTTCGACAGAAGTATCGTAATATTGATACATTACTTATTGACGATATTCACTTTATTGGAGGAAACGAAAAGTCACAGGAGGAGTTTTTCTACACATTCAACGCCCTTTATGAAACAGACAAGCAGCTTGCGTTTACCAGCGACAAGATCCCCAAACAAATACCTGATTTAGAAAAAAGGCTTCGTTCCCGTTTTGAAGGCGGGCTTTTTGCCGATATTTCACCGCCGGATCAGGAAATAAAGGTGGCAATTCTGCATAAAAAAGCAGAAGAAGCTAAAATGAAACTAAGCCGAGAAGCAGCTCTTTATATTGCTTCACACAATGAGTCTAGTATCCGCATCCTGGAAGGGCAACTCGCTCGCTTAAAAGCATACCCCACTATGACCAAAGCGCCCATTACCCTTGAACTGGCCCAGAAAATTCTAGGCCAGTTCATTGAATCCGAGAAAAAACAGATTACCTTGGATCACATCCTGCGATTAACCGCCGGCTTTTTTAATGTAAAGATCAGTGAACTCAAATCAGACAAAAAGCACCAGGCAATAACGATTCCGCGTCAGGCCGCCATGTATCTGGCGCGCAGGCTTACCTCTCTTTCAACGGTTGAAATCGGACGGCGTGTTGGCGGGCGAGATCATTCCACGGTTATTCATGCAGACAAGAAGATAAAAAATCGCATAAAAAAAGATAAGGACTTTGGGCAGTTACTCTATGAACTGGAACAGGCGATTCGCAGCAGCGGGACCAAGATATGATGAAAACCAGTTTAAAAAAATGATGATAACTTTCATTTCTTTAATTATTTTAATTTATTATTTTGCGAACGGTTGAAGAAGTCAACAGTAAAAAGTTGTTCGTTCAATACAATCAAGCGATATTATTAATAAAACAGGAAATACTAACAATAAACAGAACTTATTAAATATATTATTAAAATGTTAAAAATAATTAATATTTATAATAAAAGGAGGATATAAACATGTTGGAACTTAAGGTCGTAAAAGGTGAGCTTTTAAAAGGTGTTTCCAGAACACAATCAATAGCCGAGAAGCGAAGCTCCATGCCCATCCTTTCAAATATCCTCCTGCAAGTGGAAGAAGATAAATTCGCTATTACTGCGACAGATCTGGAAATCAGCTTCAAAGGAATTTATAAAGCTGAGATCGTTAGCCCGGGTCGGTTAACCGTCCCGGCTAGAAAACTTTATGAAATTATTCATGAAATGAGTAATGAAAACCTCAGCCTCAAGGAATCTGACAGCTTTAATCTATCTATTACCGGTTCTCGATCAAACTATCAGCTTCATGGTCTCTCGGCAGAAGATTTTCCACCCATGCCTGATTATGAACAGATTAAATCTATATTGATTAATTCTGAAATTTTGAAAGATATGATTGATAAAACCATTTATTCAGTTACCACCGAGGAAACTCGATATATCCTCGGCGGGGTCTATGTGGAACACATCATAGATCATAGTAAAAATACGTTGCGTTTTACCTCTACCGATGGGCATCGGCTTTCACTGGTGGATAGCAAGGTGGAAGGTCTTGAAAACCTGGAACTTGAAAAAGGTGTCATTATTTCTCGTAAAGGACTGGCGGAAATGAGGAAGCTGGCTGATGAAGGCGGGGAGCTCAAACTGGCTTTTACATCAAACAGCGCAGTATTGATAAAAGACGAAGCCGTTTTAGTCATGAGGCTTCTGGAAGGCCGTTTCCCGGATTACAATCTGGTTATTCCTAAAAACAATGTAAAAATTATGACCTTGAGCCGAACGGGCTTTTTAGAAGCTCTTCGTCGTATTTCCGTAATGTCTACTGAACGGTATAAAGGTACGAAATTTATCGTCAGGCCAAAAAACCTTACCCTGACCGCTGTAAATCCTGACCTTGGCGAAGCTCAGGAAGACCTTCTGGCAGAATATGAGGAAGAGGAAATAACCATGGGTTTTAATGTCAGGTATTTTATTGAAACCCTTTCAACTTTAAGGAGCGATGTGGTTAGTTTGGCCTTTAATGGTCCCAAAAGCCCCTGCTTGATTAAAGGGGATGAAGATAAAGGTTTCATTGGCGTCATTATGCCAATGAAGGTTTAGTTAACAGGTTGGAAAGGAACAAACGAAAAAAAATGAGTGATCAGACTGCTTCTGTAAAAGAGACACAATCATCAAGTTATAGTGCCGATAATATTCGAGTTTTAGAAGGACTAACCGCGGTGCGGAAACGCCCGGCCATGTATGTCGGCAGCCAGGGTCAGCTGGGTTTGCACCATCTGGTTTATGAAGTTGTGGATAATTCAGTGGATGAAAGCCTGGCTGGCTTTTGTGATAAAATAGAAATTATCATCGGCGCGTCAGGAACAGTGACCGTTGAAGATAACGGCCGAGGCATACCTGTCGGCATTCATAAAACCGAGGGGATTTCCGCAGTTGAGGTCGTGATGACCAAACTACACGCCGGCGGTAAGTTCGACAAGCAATCCTATAAAGTTTCCGGCGGGCTGCACGGTGTGGGCGTGTCCGTGGTGAATGCCTTATCTGAGTTTCTCGATGTTGAAATCTTTCGTGATGGCAAGGTTTATCAACAGCATTATGAAAAAGGAGAAGCTAAGACCAGGCTTGAGGTCATTGGCAAGACCAGGCGCCGCGGGACAAAGGTTGTCTTTAAGCCAGACAGCGAGATTTTTGAAACCACTGAATTTAATTTCGATACCCTGGCCAGGCGGATGCGGGAGCTGTCTTTTCTCAACAAAGGCGTCAAGATCACCATTACCGAGGAAGCGACCGACCTTTCCAGGGAATTTCTGTACAAAGGCGGGATTATCGAGTTTGTAGAGCACCTTAACCGGAAAAAAACGCCCCTGCATCAGCCGCCTATCTATATCGAAGGCGTGAAAGACGGCGTGCAGGTCGAGGTGGCCCTTCAGTATAATGACTCCTATAATGAGCAAATCCTGACCTTTGCCAATAATATTGCGACCATTGAAGGAGGTTCTCACCTCTCCGGGTTCAAGGCCGCCTTGACCCGCACCATAAACAACTATATTTATTCCTCTAATTTAGCAAAAAATCTGAAGATCAAGCTCGAAGGGGACGACAGCCGTGAAGGCCTGACCGGCGTGCTTTCCATCAAACTGCCCGAGCCTCAATTTGAAGGCCAGACCAAAACCAAACTGGGCAACTCCGAAGTAAAAGGCCTGGTCGAAATCCTGCTTTACGAAAAGCTGAGTTCATTTTTCGAGGAGGCCCCGGCCATGGCCCGGAAGGTCATGAACAAAATCATAGACGCGGCCAGGGCCCGGGAAGCGGCGCGTAAGGCTAAAGAGATCGCCCGGAAAAAAGGTGGAATGATAGACGGCTCCCTTTCAGGGAAGTTGGCCGATTGCCAGGAAAAAGACCCGGAACACGCCGAAATATACCTGGTTGAGGGTGACTCGGCCGGTGGTTCTGCCAAACAGGGTCGAGACCGCCGTTTTCAGGCCATATTGCCGCTCAGGGGTAAGATTCTTAACGTTGAAAAAGCCCGTTTTGATAAGGTCTTATCCAACCAGGAGATTCGGAACATGGTCCTGGCCCTCGGAACAGGCCTGGGCAAGGACGACGACGATTACTCCCTGGACCGGCTGCGGTATCATAAAATTATAATTATGACCGACGCCGATGTAGACGGGGCTCATATCCGAACCCTGCTTCTGACCTTTTTTTACCGTCAAATGTATGAGTTGATCGAGAATGGCTATCTCTATATCGCTCAGCCGCCGCTCTATCGAGTAACAACCGGAAAAAAAGACAGCTACCTTAAAGATGAATATAAATTTCAGGAATTTATCCTTAACCGAGTCGTAGAAAATCGGGAGCTTACCTCCCCGCTAGAGTCCATTAAAGGCCAGAAGCTCCTAAGCCTGGTAAAGAACCTGGTAGCCTTTCAGAATCAGGTTGAACGCTTTTCCCGCCGCGGGTATCCGAAAGAGCTTTGGGAAGCCCTGCTGTCTTATCTTCTGGATTCGGGAACCAGGTTTTATAACCTGGAATGGACCAAAGAGATGGCCGACTTTTTGAGGGAGAGCGGTCTGGAATTAGAAGGTCCTGAACTTGACGAAGAGCATAATAACTATTTTCTGTCTATGCCCGTGGTGCAGAACGGCAAGCACAGCATCCGCATCGGGCAGGAGCTGATGAAAAAAGACGACATGGTCAAGCTGTTCCAGCTTTACAGACTGCTCTCGCCCCTGAAAGCCACACCTTACCAGCTCAAACACAACGAAAAAACCATGGAGGCGAATTCAAAGGAAGAGCTTCTTCAACTTCTGACGGCTGAAGGCCAGAAGGGGCTGAGAATCCAGCGCTACAAAGGTCTGGGGGAGATGAATCCGGAACAGCTCTGGAACACGACCATGGACCCTGAAACGCGCACCCTGCTCCGGGTCCGGGTGGAAGATGCCATTGAAGCGGATCAAATCTTTACCATCCTCATGGGCGATAAGGTCGAGCCGCGGCGCGACTTTATCCAGGAAAACGCCCTCCAGGTTCGCGAATTAGATATCTAGTTAAAATCCTCAAAGCATTTTTTTGATAAATTTAAGGAATAAGAGCATGACTTCTGCCGAAAAAATAGAACCGGTCAAGATAGAGCAGGAAATGAAGACCTCGTACCTGGATTACGCTATGAGCGTAATCATCGGCCGGGCTTTACCTCACGTGCGGGACGGCCTCAAGCCGGTCCACCGCCGCATCCTGTATGCCATGCGGGAGCTGCGCAGCGACTACGACCGTCCTTATAAAAAATCCGCCCGGGTCGTGGGTGACGTTATCGGTAAGTATCATCCGCACGGCGACGCCGCGGTTTACGACGCCCTGGTGCGCATGGCCCAGAATTTTTCTCTTCGGTATCCCCTGGTGGACGGTCAAGGCAATTTCGGGTCGGTTGACGGTGACCCTCCGGCGGCCATGCGTTACACCGAGGCGCGCATGGCCCGCATCGCTCATGAGCTGCTTCAGGACATTGACCGGGAGACCGTTGATTTCGGAGACAACTACGACGGTTCACTTCAGGAGCCATTGGTTCTGCCTTCCAGGCTGCCCAACCTCATCGTCAACGGCGGGTCCGGTATCGCCGTGGGCATGGCCACCAATATCCCGCCTCACAACCTTGGAGAGGTGGTGGACGGCCTGATAGCCCTTATTCACAACCCGGATGTTTCCGTAGATGAGCTGATACAGTTCATTCCCGGACCTGATTTTCCGACCTCTGGATTTGTTTACGGCCAGCAAGGCCTGCTAGACGGCTACCGCACCGGCCGGGGCGTTATCAAGATTCGAGCCAGGGTCAATATAGAAACACGGGCCAGGGATGGCAAAAAATCCCTGATCGTTACCGAACTGCCTTACCAGGTAAACAAGGCCCGTGTGGTCGAAAATATCGCCGAGCTTGTCCGGGATAAAAAGGTGGACGGGGTTACAGAGATCAGGGATGAATCCGACCGGGACGGCATGCGGATCGTCCTGGAAATCAAGCGAGACTACCCGCCGGAGATAATCAGTAACAACCTCTACCGCATGACCCAGCTCGAGGTCTCCTTTGGGATAAACATGCTGGCCATTGTCAATCAGGTGCCCGAGGTTCTTAACCTCAAGGACATCCTCAGACTTTTCCTGGAACACCGCCGGGAGGTTATTGCCCGCCGCACCAGGTTCGATCTGGCCAAGGCCGAAGCAAGGGCGCACATCCTCGAAGGCCTCAAGGCGGCCCTGGATCAACTGGACATGGTCATTGATCTCATCCGTTCGAGCGCCTCCCCGGATACCGCCCGGACACGGCTTATGGAACGGCTGGACATCACCGAGATACAGGCCCGGGCCATCCTGGATCTCCGGCTCCAGAGACTGACCGGGCTCGAACGCCAGGCCATTGACGATGAGTACCTGGAGGTGATCAAGGCCATTGCCAACTACTGGGCCATCCTGCAGAGCGCGCAAAGGGTCAACCAGATTATCGAAGAAGAACTGCTGGAGCTCAAAGAGACATACGGCGACGAACGGCGCACGGAAATCATTGATCCGGTTGATCAAGACCTGAGACCGGAAGACCTGATCGTTGAAGAGGACATGGTCGTGACCATTTCTCACACCGGGTACATTAAACGGAGCCCCATCAGCCTCTACCGGGCCCAGCGGCGAGGCGGTAAAGGCGTCACCGGCACCCGGCCTGGCGAAGAGGACTTTGTGGAACGCCTGTACGTGGCTTCGACGCACAGCTACCTCCTCTTTCTGACCTCAGCCGGATACCTGCACTGGCTCAAGGTGCATGAAATTCCCCAAGCCGGACGCATGGCCCGTGGCAAGGCCGTGGTCAACCTCTTGAATCTGTCTCCAGGCGAGAAAATGGCGACCGTGCTGCCAGTCAGAGACCTTCAGGAAGAAAATCGTTTCGTGGTCATGGCCTCTAAAAAGGGTCTTATCAAGCGCACCCCTTTAAGCGCCTTCAGTCATCCCAGGCGCAGAAGCATCATCTGTCTGACGATCAACCCGGGAGACGAGCTGGTTTCAGCCGGCCTGACCGATGGGTCCAACTTCATCTTCCTGGCGACTCAAAGCGGTAAGGCCATCTGTTTTTCTGAAAATGAGATCCGGTCCATGGGCCGAACCGCCGCGGGCGTTAAAGGAATACAGCTCTCGCCCGACGACAGCGTGGTCGGCATGGAGGTCCTGAGTGAGTCCCGCGACAAGGATATCCTGACCGTAACGGCCAACGGATATGGCAAACGAACTCGGGCCGACGAATACCGAGTTCAATCCAGAAGCGGTAAAGGCCTCATCACCATAAAGACCACGGACCGCAATGGACCGGTCGTCGCCGTCTTTCAGGTAGTTGATGAGGATGAACTGATGCTGATCACTGACACCGGCCGCATCATCCGCACCAGAATCAAAGAAATCCGGGTCATTCACCGTAATACCCAGGGTGTTAAGCTTATTAATGTTGACCCAGAAGAAAGAGTCATGGCCGTCGCCCGGCTGGACGAAAAAGACGAGGATTAAGCTCTGCCAAGCCGGCTCAGTGCCAGATGATATGACAGCGTTCAAGAAAGTAAAGAGCTTCCTTCTCCTCAGCCTGGCGCTTCTCTTCCTGGCTGGGGCCTGCGGCTCAAAAAACGAGGAGGCCTTTCTTCAGGAAGCGGACGCCCATTTCGCAAAAGGCAGCCCTGACAAGGCGGTCCAAACTTACCGGGATTACCTTAACGAGTTTCCTCGAGGGCGTTTCAGGGATCAGGCCCTGTTGCGCAAAGGTGAGATCCTTTACTACGTCCTGGGGAAAAAGGGGCCGGCCGTGCAAGCCTTCAGCCGCTTGGTCCTGGATTATCCCTTGAGTGAGCCCAGCTTTCAAGCCAGAGAGATCCTGGCCGCGATTTATCGGGACGAGACCGCTGATTATCTTCGCGCGGTCATTGAATATCGCTGGCTTCTTAACCACCGTCCGGCCAACAAGAAGGCGGATGAATACCATTATCAAATCGGGCATTGCTTCTTTCTGGCCAATCGGCTCGAGCAGGCCATCATGGAATACAAACTGTTTATTGAGGGCTATCCTGAATCTCGCTTTGTCGAGCGGGCTTATAATGAGTTGGGCGGCGCCTACATGATCCTGAAGCAGCCGGAGCAGGCCTTAAGCGTTTTCAAGACCGCTATTGACAGGTTTCCTGAAAGTTCACTCCGGCCGACTATGGATTTTAAAACCGCGGAGTGCTATGAAGCCATGGACCGTCTTGATGAAGCCCTGGCGCAGTATCAATATGTACGGGAGATGTATGACAATTGGCCGGCGGTTGATATCCGCATTAAAGGGGTTGAGTCCCGGCAGAAGAGCAAGCAGGGACGGGCCAGGAAAGGAAATAAATGAGTTTGATCGAGCGCCTGAAGGATATTCGAACGATAAGCGTGGTCGGAGCTGGCGCCTGGGGAACGGCCTTGTCCCGCCATCTGGCCTCTAAGGGGTTTAAGGTCGCCCTCTGGGCCCATGAGGACGAGGTGGTCAAGCAGATAGAGTCAATCCGGGAGAACCAGGCCTACCTGCCCGGGGTAAAAATTCCCGAAAATGTTACGCCGTCCACGGACTTAGAAACAGTGGTTCGCGGTCAGGAGATCGTTATTTTAGCGGTGCCATCTCACCACATGCGCAGCGTGGTTACACGTTTGGCTGGATTTCTTTCGGCGGGAGTCATTCTGGTCAGCGTTGCCAAAGGCATTGAGAATGAAACCTTGATGACCATGACCCAGGTCTTTGAAGATGTTCTGCCTGAAAATCTGGCCGCATATCGTGCCGCGCTGTCCGGGCCGAGTTTTGCCCGGGAGGTGGGTCAAGGTCTGCCCACGGCTGTGACCGTGGCCTGTCATGACCGGGATGTCTCTCTGCTGCTTCAGCAGGTCTTTGCCTCGCCCACACTGAGAATATATACCAGCCAGGATGTGATTGGGGTGGAGCTGGGGGGTGCCTTGAAGAATCTGAGCGCCATTGTGGCAGGCATCTGCGATGGCATGAAAATGGGACTTAACGCCCGGGCCGCCATCATTACCCGCGGCCTGGCCGAGATCACCCGCCTTGGGGTCAGAATGGGGGCTAACCCGCTAACCTTTTCCGGGCTGGCAGGCATGGGCGATCTCGTCCTAACCTGCACCGGCGATCTTTCCCGCAACCGCGGCGTCGGTCTGAAGCTGGGCCAGGGTCAGAAGCTATGCGATATCCTGAAAAACACAAAAACCGTGGCCGAGGGGGTTCGAACCACCCTTTCCGCTAAAGACCTGGCTGAAAAGGAAGGGGTGGATATGCCTATCACGGTGAAGCTTTACGAGATTCTCTATGAGGACAAGGAGCCGCGGCAGGCCATGGTTGAACTTATGTCCCGCACCTTAAAGCCCGAGATTGACCAGGGGATGCTGTTTTAGCCAACAAAATCCAAAAAAACTTTCTAACAATGATATAATATTTCCATGCCTCGCTACCGGGTTATGGATCATACGGCTGACCTGGGGGTGTATTTTTACGGGGCCACCCCGGAAGAGGTCTTGATTAATGCTGGCGCTGTATTGTTTGAGCTCATGCTCAGCGGCAAGCCTCGAAGCGGTGATATCCAAAAGACCGTCATCCTCGAAGGGTTGGACCTGGAGGACCTGCTGGTGCGCTGGCTTTCTGAACTCCTTTATTTCTTTTCCGTTCGGAAAGAGGTCATGACCGGGGCTGAAATCAAATCGCTCTCCAGTACTCGACTTGAAGCCCGGATTAAGTTGGCCCCTTTTGATCCCGCGACCCAGGCGCTCAAAATGGAAATCAAGGCCCCGACCTACCATCAATTGGAGCTTAAGCCTAGAGAAGCGGGCTGGCGAGCCAGGGTTATTTTTGACCTTTAATTAGGAATCAGTCATGGAGATAAAGCGGCTTGACGACTATCGCTGGGAGATTCCGGCCACGGGCGCCATGCGCGTTCCCGGGCTGGTTTTTGCCGACGCCGAATTGATAAAGGAAATCCACCGGGATGGGAGCTTAAAGCAGGTGGCCAACGTTGCCCAACTGCCTGGCATTATTGGCCATTCTCTGGCCATGCCGGATATCCATCAGGGTTACGGCTTTCCCATTGGCGGGGTGGCGGCCTTTGATTTTGAGGAAGGGATCATCTCTCCGGGCGGGGTGGGTTACGATATCAACTGCGGCGTCCGTTTGATGACCTCCGCCCTGAGCGTGAGCGATCTCAAGCCGTACCTAACGGTCCTCATTGAAAGGCTTTACAAAGATATCCCGAGCGGCCTTGGGTCCACCGGACCGCTTAAATTAAGCAAGGCGGAAATCAAGAAGGTCCTGACAAACGGCGCCGGGTGGGCAGTTAAGAATGGCTTCGGCGAACCAGGTGACCTGAATCACTCTGAAGAGGGCGGCGCCATGGAAGGGGCCGACCCGGAGGTCCTGAGCGAACGAGCCCTGGAGCGAGGTCTGAAGCAGCTGGGCACCCTCGGATCAGGGAACCATTTCCTCGAGCTGGATCGGGTGGACGAAATCTTCGATGAAAAGGCCGCCCAGGCCTTCGGCCTGTTCAAGGATCAGGTCACGGTCCTTATTCACTCCGGGTCCCGCGGCCTTGGCTACCAGGTCTGCGACGATTTCCTCAAGACGATGATGAAGGCAGTCAACCAGGAGGAGCTGGCCCTGCCAGATCGCCAGTTGGCCTGCGCCTTTATTCAGTCGAAGCCCGGGCGTAAGTATTTCGCGGCCATGGCCGCGGCCGCGAACTATGCCTGGGCCAACCGTCAGGTCATCATGCACTGGACCCGGGAGAGCTTTGAAAAGACCCTCGGCCTTGGCCCGCGGGACCTCAGGATGAACCTGGTCTATGACGTGGCCCACAATATCGCCAAAAAAGAGCGGCATGAGGTTGACGGGCGGGAGCAATGGGTCTGCGTGCACCGCAAAGGGGCAACCCGGGCCTTCCCGCCCACCCACCCCGATATCCCGGCTGATTACCGTCATGTCGGCCAGCCGGTTCTCATTCCAGGAGACATGGGCCGTTCTTCCTTTGTCCTGGCCGGAGCGGCCGGAGCCATGGAGGAATCCTTCGGGTCGTCATGTCACGGCGCCGGCCGGGTCCTGTCCCGCACAGCAGCCAGGAAGAAGGCCAAGGGCCGGTCCATATATGGTGAACTGGAGCAGCAGGGCATCGTGGTGCGCTTCTCCGGGCGGGATACCCTGGCCGAGGAGATGCCAGAGGCCTATAAGGATGTCACCCGCGTCGTTGAGGTGGTCCATCAGGCCGGGCTGGCGCGAAAGGTGGCCCGCCTCAAGCCGCTGGGACTGATCAAGGGTTAGGGCTGTGAAGCGAAGGCGTGAAGATCAAATTGCCCGGCCTGATTGACCCTGGATTCTCGCTTTTTCGGAAATGGCAACCCTGACTGTAGCTCCTCATGCTGAAACCGAAACCCATATATCCAGATCAGGGGGCCAAAAGGAACCTTGCTGTGAAGACCACCAGAGACTCTGAAGTTCTGTCATTCCTGCGCAAGCAGGAATCTATTAACAACAATTATAGCGATTGTCAGAATTATATTCCTTTTGGGTATTATTTTTTTTTGCACATGGATTCCTGCTTACGCAGGAATAACAACAACTTCCACTGTCATTCCCACGAAAGCGGGAATCCAGAAAGGAATATATTTTTTAGAACTACTCTAAAATTATATCATGAAGAATTATTATGTGTATATATTAGCAAGTAAAAGAAATGGCACCTTATATCTTGGCGTAACGAACGATCTTGTGAAACGGATTTACGAAAAAATATGGTGTTCATAGATTGGTATATTACGAAGAGACAAGAGATAGCCTCAGAGCAATCGAAAGAGAAAAGCAGATTAAAAGGTGGAAAAGGCGATGGAAGTTAGAACTTATTGAAAGAATTAACCCTGAATGGAAAGACTTATACGATGACCTGCTTTGAATCCTGGATTCCCGCTTTCGCGGGAATGACAAATCTGATTGTGGTTCCTCACGCTGAAACCGGAGCCTATATATCCAGATCGGGGAATTTAAAGGAACATTGCCGTGAAGACCACCATAAACCCTGAAGTTCTGTCATTCCTGCGCAAGCAGGAAACCAGAATTTATCAAGAAATTAACCAGAAGGCCATTGCTTCACAATCTGTTGCACAGTCTGGCCTTGAGTGAAATTGCACCGGCAGGCTGGAAAGCCTGCCCAACATGACAGAGAGAACCAACATCCCGTTAATAGAAGTTCTCTCATGCCTGCACAGGCATGAATTCATATCAGAACATTTTTTTTTAACCCTCATTGATATAAAGTGAAAGCAAGAATTCAAGACGCTGAACTTGTATAAATCCAGGCATAGACTTTATCCTGCCAACCAGATACGGACGGCCTTGATTTCGGACCGTGATTTTAAAGAAACGCTGGCATATTGAAATATTCATGGCCGTGTTTGCCTTCCTGACGGCGTGCGGCCTGGCTGTTTCTTTGTGTTCGGCTGAGGCTGGCGAGTCAGCCGCCTTTTGTATCATGGATCAGGCCGGGCCGGGGCTGGCCCGGGATACAAAATACATCTTTGGGGCGGCGCTGCGGCCGGATAAGCAGGACGCCCTGACGATTGCCAGGCTGGCCGCTGCCATGGGCGCTCTGGTGATCATAGATGAAGATATCCAGGATTTTTTTCAAACGAACCGGACGGAAACGATCAATCGGATCGGCGATTACCTTCGAACCATTGGGTCCGCCGAGTCCGTATTCATCGGCAATATCGGATTGATTGGCGCTGGTCTGTGGCTTCGAAGGCATAAACGCGGGGATAAGTTCCTGCAAACCGCGTTGTTAAGCACAAAGGCGCAGTTGTTTACAGAGGTCATGACCGGACTGGTTAAATTCACCGTGGGTCGGGATCGTCCGGACGATGGACACGGGAAGGTCTCTTTCCATCCCTTCCATGATTTTGATGGCTCCTTTCCTTCAGGTCATGCGGCCCGATCTTTTGCAATGGCGGCCGTGTTTGCCGACCGCTATGGACCCCCTGTACCACTCTTAGCCTATTCGGCCGCGGTGTTGATCAGTCTTTCGGGGGTTTCCCAGGACGATCATTTCGCCTCAGACGTGCTGGCCGGAGCCGCTTTAGGTTTTGCCATGGGGAAGGTGCTGAGCCGCTGTCACCGGGAGCCTGATGCCAGGTGGGCCGTGCTTCCCTTTATTACGAATACCAGGCGCGGAATAGGGTTAACTATCAGGTACACGTTTTAGGCCGATACGATACATACAGTATTGCGTTTGAAATAAGAGCAGATCCCGGAATTCAGGGATCACCCTATCCTGGGCCGGAGTCGAGTCTGTCATTTCCTGGATCAAACGCAGCCTGGGATTTGATCGGTGCAATTGGAAAGGGCTCCAGGCTTTTGGCAGGTATGTGTGGTTGTCGGTCGTTAGCG
>JAFDHD010000011.1 GCA_019308995.1 Deltaproteobacteria bacterium
CCTGCAAACCAGGGGCTTTTGTTTTACAGATCTTCGGTTTCCTCAATTACTAATTCTGATAACTTATATCTAGGTTGCCTTATTGGTAAAGTTATTGGCTCAATGCCCATGCGGGAACTCATGTTGTGAACAAGTTCCCTCCAGAAAGGCCAAACTTGATGTTCTCCATTTATCACCACAAATGAGGCGATATCATCAGTGGTTATGCCTTCTCTATCTTTTAAAATATAAGTTAAAAGGAAAGATCCTTCAATTATAAAGGCTTCTATAGGTTCTACCCCTTCATTTTCCAACATACCTCTGACGCCGAATTCACATATTCCCATAAAAGTCTTGCCAGGGGGTTCTTCTTCACCAGTTTGTGCTATACTTTTAGTTTGGATCGTTAGATCATTATAATTTATATCCTCTTTTATCCGTTTAGTGGATGAATCTAAAAGGATGATATCGACCAATTGGACTCTGCGAATTATTGTTTCTAGTGTCTTCTTATCTGGTCTGAATTTGCAGGGTCTCTTCTTCCCTTTTTTTTCTCTTTTTACTGTCAAGGTCAATTCACCACCTTTTTATAGGTTTGCTCTTGACCGGATGCCCAAGTTTCATAAAAGGTTACTTGTTGAGAATGCTTCTTCTGTTTTGTACCACGACCGGATAAAATCTCCCATTTAGTTTCTTCATCCTTACGGGGGGTTGCGGTTGGGGCTAGTTCGAATCGAAGCTCACAATTGAGCGCCCAGAGAAAATCTGCCAAAGTGCGCAAAGTCAGGTTGCGACCGCCATTTAGTACTTGTGAGACGAAGCTTTTGTTTTTACCTAACTTACGAGCTAGTTCGACTCGCGAAACATTATGATCTTTCATATATTTGCATAACGCTTCCGTTACCTTTAAAATTACGCGTTCTTGATTATAAAGGCGATGATAATCCTTATCTTTAAGGTATTCATCCATTAGCGCCATCTTGATCCTCCTTTTTCTGGGGCTTTTTCATTTGTTTTTCATACTCATCCTTTATATATTTTGCTCTTTTGATTTCAGCTCTGGGAATTTTGTTTGTTTGCTTTTGGTAGCCGTGAGTCAATACAATCCTGCCCTGAGCCTTTTTGGTAAAATATCCTATGATCCTATGGTGAGGCCTTGTGTGTTTGAATTCAAAAAAACCTTCTTCTAAAAATCTGAATTTTTCCTCATTCCAAATAGAGCCTACTTCGGCCATAGTACTGATGAGGGCTTCAAATTTTGCCTTGACTCTTGGTTCCAAGTTTTCCAAATATTCTTTAGCAGGATAGGTTCCATTAGGCCGCCGAGCTATGTAAACCTCGAATTTCCAGCCCGTTTTCCGACTTACATACTTCATCGGACTGGTTCCCTAAGGAGTTTACATAAAAGTAAACCCAGGTCAAATAAAAAATAACCTATATGGTAATTTTTTTCAATCCCTGATTCCATTTCAAAACTATTTTAACTTAAATGACCTTTCTTTTGCAAATCATGGGCCTCTCAATAAAAGCCTCTGCAAACCAGGGGCTTTTGTTTTACAGATCTTCCAAATGTAAGGCAAGTTGGACCATTTTAAGCGCTCGCAGGCATTTTCAAATACCGGCCCTTTGATATTCTATGCTATCATGGCCTGGCAAGTTAAAAACTTGAAGCTGGCTTGACGAAATATGCATCAAAGAATTCCCAAAAGACAAGGCGGTCCGGCTGGTCATACCGGAAGACGTGGCTTAATACCACTCATGATTTCCGTGTCGCTCATCCTGGTCGTCCTGATACTGCAAGCGGTTACGCTCGGAGGATGCACTGCTCGGGTTCCTTCCAGACTGACGCCGCCCAAATCCGGAATCCAGGATATGGTGGGCCTGGCCCTGGCCGAAGAGGTTTATCTCAACTTCAAACGGCAGGCCATGGTTAAGCTGGCGCCTGCCTTGGGGTCCAGTTCCATTTACCGCGGTAAAATCCTCCCTCAAGGAACGGAGTTGATTTTCAAGCAGCAGCGCCCCGGCCAGCTTTATCTGGCCTGGGTTCCGGCCAGTCGTCTTCTTCTGGGCGAAGGAAAACCGGTCGTGATTCTGACCGGCCATGAGATAAAAAGCCGTGCCGGTGTTTTTCGAACCACCTGGCCTCAAAGGCAGGCCCCTGTCATTTCCAGCCGTTTTCAAGCCGGTCGGGTAACCTACCTCGGTTTAGTCAAGCGCCGTCTATACCCTTTGCCTCGAACATTTGAGCCGGAAAAGGAACGGTCAGTGTTTCAAAAATCGCCTCCCTCCCGCATCGAATTGACTTACTCACCCGACATGGAAGGATGGGGCCTCATGACCGCCTGGCATGACAGCCCCTGGTTAAAGGCAATACTTCTTAACCCGCCCCCGGGGCTAAAAAACCATACAGGAGAAAAGCAAAAACCATGAACAAGGCAAGTATCAAGAGACTGGAAAAGGAATTAAAATTCAAGTCCACCCTGGTGTGGGACAGGCTCAAACCTGTGGAACGCAAAGCCGCCTTGAAGCTGGCCGAGGATTACAAGACCTTCCTCGATGCAGGTAAAACTGAGCGTGAAGCCGTGAGAGAGATAGAAATCCGGGCCAAAGCAGGCGGCTTTCGAGCCATATCGGCTCGAAAAAAACCGGGCCGAGTCTACGTCGCTTTCATGGATAAGACCATGGCCCTGGCCGTGCCGGGGCAGAGGCCCCTGACCGAAGGGCTGCGCCTGATCGTGTCACACATAGACGCCCCCCGTCTGGACCTCAAACAGCACCCCCTCTATGAAGAGGTGGACCTGGTCCTTTTGAAGACCCATTACTACGGCGGGATAAAAAAGCATCAATGGCTCTCTCGGCCTCTGGCCTTGCACGGGCGGGTCATCAAGGCCGACGGGAGCGCGCTGGATCTGGTTCTGGGCGAGGATGACGCCGACCCGGTCTTCACCATCGCCGATCTTCTGCCTCACCTGGCCAGGAAGGTTCAGGCCGAAAAAAAGGTCTCGGACGCCTTCCCCGGGGAAAAGCTCAATCTCTTGGTCGGCTCTCTGCCGCTGGGGGATGACGAGGTCAAGGAGCGGTTCAAGCTGGCCGTGCTGGAGATTCTGCGCCAGCGCTGGGGTCTGATTGAGGAGGATTTCTTGAGTGCTGAGTTTGAAGCGGTGCCTGCGGGCCGGGCCAGGGACGTAGGTCTGGATTCGAGCCTCATTGGGTCTTATGGCCAGGATGATCGCGTCTGCGCTTTTACCAGCCTGGCGGCCTTACTTGACGTGAAACAGCCGGCTTACACCTGCCTGGCCCTGTTCATGGACAAGGAAGAAATCGGGAGCGACGGCGCCACCGGGGCCAAGTCCAGGTTCTTTGAGGACTTTTTGGCTGATCTTTTCGTTATATCCGGCTTAACGCCCACCTCGGCTGTGCTCCGGAAAGCCTTGATGAACACCCGGGCCATATCCGCCGATGTGACCGGCGCCCTTGATCCGGATTTCCAGGAGGTTCATGAAAAGATGAATGCGGCCCGCATAGGGTACGGTCCCTGTGTCACCAAGTACACCGGATCGCGAGGAAAGTACGGCGCCTCGGACGCTTCGGCTGAATATTTGGGCTGGCTGCGGCAGGTCTTCAACCGGAACAGGATAATCTGGCAGGCTGGAGAACTGGGCAAGGTTGATGAAGGCGGAGGAGGAACCGTGGCCAGGTTCCTGGCTGAACACGGGATGGAGATTGTAGATTGCGGCCCGCCCCTACTGGACATGCACTCACCTTTTGAAATCGCCTCCAAGGCGGACGTCTATATGACCCGCCAGGCATACCAGGCTTTTTATGAGGCGAAATGAAGCCGATAAGGCTTTTTAAAATCAAGATAGCCACTCAAGGAGATCGGCCGCTGAGTTTATTCCGACAAGTTCCAGGTCTGTCCCCGAACCCAGGCGCTTGAGGTCATTTCCAGACAGGACGGCCCGTTTGAATCCGAGCTTGGCCGCTTCTACCAGCCGAATGTCGAGCCGACTCACCCCCCTGACCTCACCGGCCAGTCCAACTTCGCCCAGGAAGACCGCATCGTAGTCCACCGGCTTTTCGAAATAACTGGAAAACACCGCCGCCACCAGGCCAAGATCGGTTGCCGGTTCAATGACCTTGACACCACCGGCCACATTGACAAAGATGTCCCGATCAAACAGCTTCAATCCAACCTTCTTTTCCAGGACAGCCGCCAGAAGTGAAAGCCGCGCCTGGTCAATGCCCAGGGCCTGCCGCCGCGGTATGGCCAGACCGCTGGTCGAGACCAGGGCTTGCAGCTCAATCAGGATGGGCCGTGTTCCTTCAATAGTGGGCACCACGACCGATCCAGGCGCCGAGGGGGAGCGTTCAGCCAGGAACAAGGCCGATGGATTGGTGACCTCGACCAGGCCCCTGTCCTTCATCTCAAAGACCCCGATCTCGTTGATCGAACCGAACCGGTTCTTAAAGGCGCGCAAAATACGCAGGTTGTGTGTGCGTTCCCCTTCAAAATAAAGGACTGTATCAACCTGGTGCTCCAGGACCTTGGGACCGGCAATACCTCCCTCCTTGGTTACGTGACCCACCAGAAAGATCGGCCGGTTTTCACTCTTGGCCAGGTTGATCAGCCGCGCGGCCGCCTCTCTGATTTGAACCAGGCTTCCCGGCGCCGAAGCCACGTCAGCGCTTGAAACGGCCTGGATGGAATCAATAGCCAGCATATCCCAGGCATAATCCGCTGCCAGGCTCTGAATAGCCTCAAGGGAAGTCTCGGCGGCCACGTGCAGCAGGGACAGGTCCAGTCCCAGCCGCTCGGCCCGAAGCTTGATCTGAGCCAAGGACTCTTCGCCGGAGATATAGAGTAAACAACGGCCCTGAAGCCCCAGTTCGGCCGCGGCCTGCAGGAGCAGGGTTGACTTCCCGATGCCCGGGTCTCCGGCCAGGAGCACCACCGAACCGGGAACCAAACCCCCGCCCAGGACTCGATCCAACTCGCTCCAGCCGGTGATGAGCCGGCCTTCCTCTTTTAAGGGGAGTTTGTCCAGGGTCAGCGGTCCTTGCCCTGGCCTGACTGCAGCCGACGATTTTCGTGTCAGCGGCTGGATTTCTTCTTCCATCGAGTCCCAGGCCTGACAGTCCGGGCAGCGCCCCAGCCACTTGGGCGAACGGTGGCCGCAGTTGCTGCAGACAAAGTAGATTTTCATTTTAGACATCGTTCTCCACCATGGCTGCGGGTGCATTAGACTCTTCCGGATTAAAGAGCAATCTACAGTTTCCGCTTCGGGATGTACCTCATATAAGCCCTCTTCACGCCAGGCTAAAATCTTCTGAAACGCCACATCTTCCAGAAGGGTTTTTCCCCGCCTGGCAGAAGCCAACAGGCCTGAGAATGCCGGGACTTCATATTCAAGAGTTGACAGTTCACACCCTGTGATATATATCATTAAAAACAGTAGTTTCACAAGGAGATCGTTATGAACCAAGAAAACCTATTCCATGTAAGCGATGATGTCTTTGAAGAAGAGGTTCTTAAATATAACCAACCGGTGCTGGTTGACTTCTGGGCGGCCTGGTGCGGTCCGTGTATAGCCATCGCCCCAACCATAGAGGCTCTGGCTGACGAGTATGCCGGACGCATGCGCGTCGCCAAGCTGGATGTGGACAGCAACCCCAAAACAGCCAGTAAGTATGCCATCAGAGCCATCCCGACCATGCTCCTTTTCAAGGATGGTGAAGTGGCAGACCAGATAACCGGGGCCGTGGGTAAGGCCCGGCTGGAAGAGGCCGTTAAGAAAGTACTCTCTTAAGATGAGCCAGCCTGAATACGATCTAATTATCATTGGAGGCGGGCCGGCGGGCCTGACCGCGGGTATCTATGCGTCCCGGGCGCGTTTAAAGACCAGGCTCATCGAGAAACTCTCCCCTGGAGGCCAGGTTCTGACCACAGACTGGGTGGAGAACTACCCCGGCTTTCCGGAAGGCGTTTCCGGCTTCGATTTAATGGACAAAATGCGGCAGCAGGCCGAACGCTTCGGCCTGGAGATCGCCTCTGGCGAAGCGGCCTCCCTGAAAAAAAACGGGGAACTCATCCAGGCGAATCTGGCCGAAGGTGAAATTTTATCCAAGACGATCATCATCGCCACCGGGGTGCAGCCCAACAAGCTCGGGGTGCCCGGTGAGGAGGAACTGACTGGTAAAGGGGTCTCCTACTGCGCAACCTGTGACGGGCCCTTTTTTAAGGACGTAGAGGTGCTCGTGGTCGGCGGAGGAGATACGGCCGTGCAAGAGGCCCTTTTCCTGACGCGGTTCGCGTCCAGGGTCCACCTCTGCCACCGGCGGGATGAGCTTCGGGCTACGGGCATACTTCGCGAAAGAGTTCTGGCCGAACCCAAGATCGAGCTCCACTGGTCTACGGTCGTGACCGCTATTGAGGCCGACTCCCAGAACCAGGTGGAGGCCGCGGAAATCAAAGACCTCAAGACCGGAAAGACGTCCCGGCAGCCGGTGCAAGGGGTTTTCATGTTTGTCGGTATCCAGCCAACGACTGAATTTCTTAAAGGGTTCATTGAACTGGATGAGAGAGGGTTCGTCAAAACCGATCTGGAAATGGCCGCTTCCCAGCCGGGTGTCTGGGCTGTCGGGGACGTGCGGGTGAAGTATTTAAGACAGATTGCCACTGCCATTGGCGACGGCGCCACAGCCGCCTTTAATGTCGAGAAATATATTGAGGAAAGATTCAATACGCCGTGATAATCCCCAGGAATATGAAGATCCATAAGCTGATTAGATATCTAACTCTTTTAATACTGCTTCCGCTGCTGCTTCCAGGCTGCGGCTTTTTTAAAGGTCTCACCGGAGAGATCGAAGAGCCTCCTCAGGTCTTGATCGAAGAAGGCATGAGGGACTTGAAGGCAGAACGTTATGAGGCTGCAGCCGAAACGTTCCAGGAACTCATAGATCGTCACCCATACAGCCGCTATGCCGTGCTGGCCGAACTGAAGATGGCCGACGCTCTCTACCTGCGGCAGGATTATATCGAGGCGGTCGAAGCCTACAAGAATTTTGAAACACTTCATCCCAAGAATGAGGCTATCCCCTATATAATATTTCAGCAGGGCATGTGCTATCACCGCCGGATGAGAAGCCTGGACCGGGATCAGACCCCGGCCCTTAAAGCCATCCAAACCTTTAATCGTTTGCGACAGGCCTATCCTGAAAATAAATATGCGGCCCTGGCCGAAGCCCGCCTGGTTGAGGCTCAGAATCTGCTGGCCGGACATGAATTTTATGTCGGGGAGTACTATTTTAAGAAGAAGAAGTATCGCGCCGCCCTGGGACGCTTTGTAAACCTGATCAAGAGCTTTCCTGATACTGGTTACCACGGGCCGGCCATGGCCTATATCAAGGTCTGCCGAGAGAAGATCGCGGCAGAGGAAGAGGCCACCCTGAAAAAAAAATAGAAAAAGCGGCATCCGCCTCTCAATTAGCGCACATCTCCCAATGCCTCTTGACGCCTGGAAATGTCTTTATTCCGGCCCCTTCACCCCTTCAAGGTAACGGCTGATAACGGCGTCGTAGCTGTGAGTCAAGGCGAAGACTTTTTTGGCCAAGGCAAATCTGGTGGCAAGGGTTGTGCCTTGGTCATGAGTCTCTAGCTCTTCGATGATCTTGGGATAGTCGCTTGGATCAATGATAACCGTCACACTGGCATAGTTCTTGGCCGCCGCCCTGAGCAGGGTCGGTCCCCCGATATCTATGTTCTCAATGGCCTCCTCAAGGGTTACGTCGGGTTTAGCTACCGTTGCTTCAAAGGCATAGAGATTAACGCAAACAAGATCAATCGGGGGAAGATGATGCGTCGCCATCTGGGAAACGTGATCCTTGTTGTCGCGGCGGAAAAGGACACCGGCATGGACTTTGGGATGGAGCGTCTTGACGCGGCCGTCAAGCATTTCCGGGAAGCCGGTGTAGTCGGCCACTTCAACCACGTTGATCCCGCCCTTGCCAAGCGCCCTGGCCGTGCCGCCCGTGGATAAGATTTCGATCCCCATCTGAGCAAGCTGCCGGGCAAAATCAACCACGCCCGTCTTGTCAGTCACGCTGATCAAGGCTCGTTGGATCCTGCTCATATCATTTTCCTTTCGTTAAAAAGTGGTGTTTCAATATAGCCCTCTTTCCTGCCCTGATCAAGGTAAACTCTATGTAAAAGGAAAATTTGAAGGGGAAAAACCGTATTTGTTTTGAGGTGTTTCTCGCTGAGAAAGAGAACATTGACGCTAGGGACAATAATTGTTATTTAACAGGTAGCATAATCTCGAATACCCGTTGGTTACGCCGTATGGTTAGCAGAGACACTGCTCCGGGTTTACTTATAAATTAACAATTCCTGCAAGGCCGGACACTTAAAAGAAGTCCGGTTCGGGCGCGGGCTTATGGCTAACGGTAATTATAAGGATTTATTCAAAGAATTAACCCTGGTGACCCAGCTCGGGTTGACCATGGTCGGTTCCATCCTGCTTTGCTTTGCTATCGGCTATTTTTTGGATAAATGGTTAGGCACCCGAGGCATATTTCTAATTATTTTTATTATCCTCGGGGTGATTGGAGGAGGCTTTACCGTCTATCGTCAAATCTTACAGTTGTATGAAAAGCGGGATAACAATGATTCTTCCTGAGCTGCCTTGATGGCTGACAGTCGGCCCAGGCGTGAATATAAAGTTCTCTAAAAAGCTTTTCCGGTTGACAAAACATGTCCATTCAACTAGATTTAGGCCTGTTAACCTGTGAGGCACTTGCTTTCTGTTTAAGTGGTTTATGGAATCTCTCATCCAGTTCAAGAAGACGATTTCGGTTCAGATAGTGGTCATCGCGGCCGTTGTCGCTGTTATCGCCCTGGGTCTTGGTTATGTGAATGTGGCTAGAGGATTCGTGCTGGGCAGTATCTTTTCCTGGGGCAACTTTTTTGTGATGAACTTTTTCCTTGCCTCTCGGCTAGGCAAACGTCCCAGACGAGCCGGGGTTGAGAGCACCTTGAGCTTGCTGGTCCGGTTGAGCCTCCTGGGGTTACCCATCTTTCTGGCAGTCCGATACTCCACCAGGTTTAACCTTGTCTGGACTATTATCGGTATTTTAAACCTTCAAATCTCCGTCTTGTTCTACCAGCTAGTCGTCGAACGCTACGGTCTAGTTCGCTCGACCGATCTCAAGAGGCGCTGAAATGGAAGAATTAACCACCATTTCACAATGGACCTTTATGTTCGGCGGCTACCAGGTAGTCTTCAACTCCGCGACCCTGATTAACACCTGGATGATCATGGCCGTGCTCATTATTTTCGGTCTTCTGGCCACCCGTCAAACCAAACTGGTGCCAAACCCGCTGCAAAGCATGGCCGAAATCATTATCACCGTTTTTGACGACCTGGTGCGGGACGCGCTGGAACTGGACGACCGCCGCTACTTTCCCTTGATCTGCGGCCTGTTCATGTTCCTGCTGCTCAGCAATATCTGGGGCATCATCCCGACTTTCCAGGAGCCGACCCGGGATCTGAACACGCCTTTGGGCCTGGGTATTCTGGGTTTCGTTATTGCTCACTATTCAGGCATCAAGTTCAAGGGATTCAAGGGTTACCTCAATGAATACTTTCAGCCCATTTTTTTCATGCTGCCTTTAAACATCATCAGCGAGCTGGCCAAGGTCGTTTCCATCTCCTTCCGGCTCTTTGGCAACATCATGGGCGGTTCGATCATCATCATCGTCGTCAGCCACCTTGTTTACAGTCTGGTCCTGCCGCCATTCCTGAGCGTCTTCTTCGGGCTTTTTGTCGGGACCATTCAGGCCTTTGTTTTCACCATGCTCACCCTGGTCTATATTTCGGTCCAAATAAGATAGGGAGTCGCAAGCGGTAAATGGCCTTTGATGTCGAAATACTGGTAAAAGGGGCGGCCTTCCTCGGGGCTGGCATGGCTATAGGTCTGGGTGCCATCGGAGCCGGTATCGGCGAAGGATATACCGCCGGTCTTGCCAACCGGGCTATTTCCAGGCAGCCCGACAAGGCCGGGGATGTCCTGAAGAGTATGCTCATCGGGCAAGCCCTGGCCGAATCGGCCGCTATCTTCGCCCTGGTTATCGCTATGCTTCTCGTGCTCATGGATTTCGGAACGAACATCATCACGGCCGTGGCCCTGGCCGGGGCAGGAATCTGTATGGGCTTTGGAGCGCTCGGCCCGGGCATAGGCGCGGGATTTCCCGCCGGCCGGGCTTGTGAAGGTATTTCCCGGCAGCCCGCGGCCTCGAGTTCACTCTCTAACACCATGCTCATCGGGTCGGCCATCTGCCAGACCTCGGCCATCTACTCCATGGTCGTGGCCCTGATGCTGATGTTTTTTGATTACAGCTCACGCGCCCTTAACCCCAACGCGGCTGCTCTCTTCGCGGCCGGATTATCCACCGGACTGGCGGCCATCGGATCCGGAATTGGAGAAGGCTTGACCGCCGGCGGTGCCATGCAGACCATAGCCCGCCAGCCCACGTCTGCCGGCCCCGCCACCGCGGGTATGCTGGTCGGCCAGGCCGTGGCCGAAACTCCGGCCATCTTCGGTCTCCTTATCAGCCTGATCCTGCTGTTTAGGGTCTATCCGCCCGCGGACACAATTATTACGGCCGCAGCGCTGGTTGGAGCCGGGCTCTGCATGGGCCTCGGGGGGATCGGTCCGGGTATTGGCAGTGGTGCGGCCGGAGAGTATGCCATAAACTGGCTTGGCCGCAATGAAGAGATCAGCGGCCTTCTGACCCGGACCATGCTCGTGGGACAGGCGGTGAGTCAGTCCACGTCAATATACGCGATGGTAATTTCTCTGGTATTAATATTCGTCATCTAAAACCTGTTTAGGAGGCAGTCATGGACATTTCAGGACCTGATATTATTCGGGCAGTTTCACTGTTAGGAGCAGGATTGGCCATGGGATTCGGAGCTATCGGACCTGGCATTGGCGAGGGTTATGCCGCCGGCCGGGCCTGTGAGGCTATCGGCCGGAATCCCAAGGAAGCTGGTTTGCTTACGCGTACCATGCTTGTCGGTCAGGCCGTCTCGGAATCCACAGGTATTTATGCCTTGGTTGTGGCCCTGCTGCTGATATTCGTGGTTTAGAGTCAAGAGCCAGGACCCTGAAACCTTACACCTAAACGGAGCCTGGGGGTATGATCAGCATAAACGCCACCCTCGTCGTCCAGATTATCAACTTCCTGGTCCTGATCTGGATTCTCAACCGGATTCTGTTCAGACCCATCTTTAGAATCATCGAAGAGCGAGAGAAGTCCGTCGAAAGTTCAAGGGCTGACATGAGACGGCTCAAGACCTCCTCCGAGGAAAAAATTAAGGCTTGCGAAGTCCAGCTCAAAGAGGCTCGAACGGCTGCCGCGGTTCACAAAGAAGAAATCCGCGGCCAGGCCGCGGTCCAGGCCCGGCAGATCATGGAGCAGGCCCGGACTCAGGCTCAGGAACATATTTCCGCTATCCAGACTGAAGTGGCCATCGAAGCTGAGCGGGCCAAGGCGGACCTGGCTGATTTTAAGGAGTCCATTGTCAGGCTGGTCTTTACCAAGGTCATGGGCAGGGAAGGTTAATGAAGAAGCTGCCATTTATAAAAAGATGTTTGATCCTCCTGGGCGTGATCCTGGTTCTGTTTGCGGCCGTCCCGGCCTGGGGGTCAGAAGGCCCTGGTACGGTACGCAAGATATGGGACACCGTCTGGCTCTTTATCAACTTCGGAATTCTGGCCTTTTTTCTGGTTAAGTACGGCCGAAAACCTCTCATGGACTACCTGGTCCGGCACGGCTCTGAGATCGGACAAGACCTGGACAGGGTCAGGGACCTTCTGGCCAAGGCGGAAGACGAATACAAAGAAAGCGAGAAGAGCCTGGCTGAACTCGAACAGAGAATCGCCGAGATTGAAACCATAACACAGAAGGAGGCTCAGCGAGCCAGGCAGCGAATTCTTGCGGGGGCTGAACAGAACTCGGCCAAGATACTGGATGAGGCCAGGGAGGTTGCGGAGTCGGAGATTAAAAAGGCCTGGTCTCAGGCTAAAACCGAACTCGTGGAAATGGCTATCGTGGAGGCTGAAAAACGGATCCGGGAGCAGATCAAGCTGGAGGATGAAACCCGAATCATCGAAGAATACGTAGGCCGACTTTCGGCTCAAAACCAATCTTCTTAACCTGAAAAATTATCAAGTCTGCGGCTGTATATGCAGCCGCAAGCTGTTTAAGATTTTTGATGAAAAAATAATAAACAAACTTGATTAATGCCGCTACCTTGAGTAACACATCGAAATTTTCCACCCTGTGCCAGCCTGATAACGAAAAATCATGTTTTGCCTGCTGCCCTCCCATCCGGCCGGAGGGATATGACCACGCCGATTATCAGAAATCTCTGATTAAACAACTCCGGAAGAACACTACTTCATTTCAGGATAAAGGACCCCGTCAAAAAACCATCACTGGTTTTCATTGCTGGGGTCTGGGCTTTCTGGACCGGAAAGGGTCCCTGATCGGGTGCCTGCTCCACCCGGCCCAAAATCAGGGCTGCGATCTCAGAGACTTAACAGGGTACGGGGATAAGTGTCGGCGAGAGCTCTGCCAGGAAGCAAAAGTTTTTTCACGGTTGACGCCTGGCTCTACTGAATTTGTCCTGGGACTGACCAGGGGACTGGACTCTTTTGCCTACTCCAGCTCAAAAAGGAACCCGGCCTTCAGGTTGCTTCGCTGGGGACCCAAGGTCATAGAGCGCCTGGCTTTGTCCGGGTCCCATGGCCTGAGTTATGATGAATACCACAAGCGTTACGGCTTCCTTGACCATGATTTAGACCCGAGGCGGGACGCCTTTTCTATTGAACTGCTTCTCGACCGGGTTAACTTGGATGTTTTAGGCCAGCACAATTTTTTAACTGAATATAAAGAGACCCTTTCCCACTTTAGAGCTCGCCACCGGCAGATTGCCACTCTACCTCTGGATAATCGGCCCTTCCTGCACCAGCTGGACCTGCCTTCTTCATTCATCAGCTTCCTGCGCTACGGTCTGGACTGGACGCGGGCGCTTCCTTCAGAGGCCGAGACAGTGAGGCAGGAGTTTGAAGATTTAATAGCAGAACTTACGGTCTAGCTGTTTTTAATAAGATTGAATCGTTAGTGTTAGTTCAGCGCATGGGCTGCGGCCAAAGGGCTGGGCGGGAAGGCCGAGATCGTGTGGGGCGATCTACGTCGCCCGGCGGACGCGGCTGCATCTATGCAGGACCAGGAGGTCGTCGTTCATCTGGCCTTTGTCATTCCCAGGCTGTCGGCCACAGGAGTCAGCAGTGAGGATGACCCGGAATGGGCCAGGAGAATCAATGTACGCGGCACGCGGAATCTTCTGGAGGCCATGGAAGCGCAACCTCAGCCCCCTGAGCTACTCTCAATCGCCGCTTGAAACTTGGCACGCTGTTTTTGATAGTATTCCTTGCTTTCCTGCGGCTTGAGCAGAGAGATGGCCTGGTCCATAATTTTTAGAGACACCTCGGGGTAACCATTGACGTAGTAAGCCTCAGCCAGGGTATCCAGAATAAACGGCGCGGCCATGAGGCCGGCGGCCTTTTTAGCCAGAATTAAGGCCAGGGCCTTTTCAGACGGGGTGGCTTGCTGTTTAGTGACCAGGAGCCAGGCATAATTATTAATTGTCAGAGGATCGTTTGGGGCCATGGCCAGGGATTGCTCATAAGCTGAGATGGCTTCGTCCTGGCGGGACTGCTTGTTGTAAAAATCTCCAAGCAAGCGGTATAGTTGGGAATTTTGAGGGTAACGCCTGATTTGAGCCTTGATCAATTTGAGGGTCAGGCTGGTGTTGACCTCTTCCCCCAGCCCTTTCTCGTGAACCTGAAATCCCACCAGTGCAACCAGGGCCAGCCCGAGACAGTACGCCAGGATCATGCGGCGCACCTTTCGCTCGTGCCTCTGAACCAGGGAAGGATCCCCCTCACAGGCCTCTAAAAACGTCACCCGTTCCGCCACGGAGTAATGGTGCCAGCTTGGCAGGGAGCGGCTCTGGCCGGAATGAAAGGCGATCTTTTCCAGGGAGGTGACCAGGCCCTTGACGGTTCCGGTGACGCGAAAGGAAAACAGGTCTGCCTGCCGTTCGAAATTGCGCATAAAGACACCGAAACCGAAACGGAAGTAAAAGAGCATGACCAGGACAAAGGGTATGCTGAGCAGCAGGGTGATGGTCGTGCTCTGCCGACCCTGCTCGGCCAGGAGAAGATCAATGGTCCAGTCGGTTGTCAGAAGGAGGTAGAAGCTGAGGTCAAAGAGGGAGTATGCGATGATCAGATAACCAATGAAGAAAAAAAGATAAAACGGAAGGTGACGCCGTTTGACATGCCCGAGTTCGTGAGCCAGAACCGCCCCTATTTCATCCTCATCCAAGATGTCCAATAAGGACTTGGTGATGAGGATGTAGCGCCAGCGCCGAATCAGGCCCATGACGCCGGCGGTCATGGCTTCGCCCTCGTAGAGCGGCCAGAGCATAATCTCAGCATAGGTAAACCCGCTTCGCGCGCAGAAGGACTCGATAACCGCCCGGTGCGGACCGGATGGCAGCGGAGTTAGTCCCCACATGTACCGGACCAGCACTGGGAAGATGACGGCCAATATAACGAGGAAGACCAGGAAAAAAACGACCTGACCCATCCCGGTCTCCAGCCAAACTTTGAGCCCAACCTGAGGCATCAGGGTCATCAGGTCGGTCACTGCCGAAAGAAGCAGCCAAGGCAGAATGATGGGGAAGTTTAATTGAAGCTGACTCAGGATGAACCGCGAGCGGGTGAGCCGGCTGCGGTACAGCCGCGCATAAGACTCAAAGGCCTCATACCAGAGGATACAGAGATACAAAGCAAATAAGCCCAGGCCCGCAAGTCCGGTCAGGGCCACCGAACCGCCAATCACAGGAATGGATGCAACGAGGTCTTTAAATCCTAACAAATAGATATGGATCGCGAAAAAAACAATGGCCAGGATGGAAAGACGCATCATGAGCCGGTGGTAATTGATAGAGGCCGTTCCACCCGACGGATGCATATGGGCCTCCCGGCGTCTTAACCGCATAAAAGAGACTCGCGCCAGCGTATAGTACCCCGCCAAGAGGGCCAGGCAAAAAGCCAGACTAAGCCCATGAGGCAAAATGAGTTCACCCGAAGGCTGGTAGGTACTGAATATCAGCAGCACCAGGATGAAATAAACCAGGTTGTTGAACATCATACCACCGGTCTCCTGCTCTTTAGACAGTATCTTGTCTGACCCGATATCGCAAGGGTTTATGATATAAACCAGGCATATAAAGGAAATTTGGCCATAGCTCAAGTTTAATCTTAAAGAGGGGGGCGGCTAGTATAAAAATATTACTCTTCAGCCCCGGTCCTGTACCTCCCATACTTTACAGACACTTGATCCAGGCCGTCCGCTAGATATAATTTATAATAATTTTAAATAAATTGTTGACAATTGTGGCTGGGTTGGGTATTGCTTTAAAAGGGGAGGGGTTCATCCTTAATATATGAGGATACCCTTATCAATGCCCAGCACCATCAAAGAATCCCATAGTTACATCACCCGAGAGATCCCGGGCCTTATCTTCCTTTTCCTGGCGGTTATCACCTTTCTCTCTCTGGTTTCGTACAGCCCTGCGGATCCCTCCTTTTCCAGGTACATCACCTCACAGGCTTCAAGGACGTTCTCCAACTACATCGGCCTGTTCGGGGCTTACTTTTCCGCCCTGTTAATTGATCTGCTCGGTCTGTCCGCCTACTGGCTGGTTATCGCCCTTTTGCTACTTTCCTGGCGTTTTTTCCGGGGACGGCCCTTCACCCTCTCCTGGCTTATTGCCTTGGGTATTTTGCTCTTACTGGTTTCCACTTCGGCCGGTCTCTCCCTGTCAAGGCCCGAAGGTGAAAGCTTGCGCGATTTTCCTTTAAGCGGCGGCTTTTTAGGTGATGCGCTCGTTAAAATTTTCGTTCATTTCCTGAACCAGGTCGGGGCGACATTAATCGTGGTCGCCTTGGCTCTGATCGGTCTTCTCCTCACAACCGGCCTGTCCTTGATTCGCCTTGCCAGAGCCATAACACGCCTCGTCGGCGAAATGATAGCCCGAGGCAGGGAGGGTCGGGTCAAGCGGCGGGAACGCACCGAACGGTCCAGGCGACTTCAGAAGATGCTGGCTGATCAAAAAGAACGCGCCAAACCAAAGATTAAAGAGCGGCCAAAACCGGTCGAGGTTCCTCCAGAATCGCCCAAGCAGGAGGTCTTCGACTGGATGATCCCGGAAGGGCCTTATGACCTTCCGCAGCTCGACTTTCTTGATCGAACGGACAAAGGCCATAACGGCATGGCCGAAGAGAGCCTCATGGTCAGTTCCCGGCTGCTGGAAAAAAAGCTCGCAGACTTCGGCGTGGAAGGCAAGGTGGTGGCGGTGTCTTCAGGCCCGGTCATCACCATGTTCGAGTATGAACCCGCGCCTGGCATCAAGATAAGCAAAGTCGCCAGCCTGGCTGACGACCTGGCCATGAGCATGCGGGCCACCTCTATACGGATCATTGCCCCCCTGCCAGGCAAGGCGGTCATTGGCATCGAAGTTCCCAATCCCAGACGGGAGCTGGTTTCCCTGCGAGATGTCATCGGCACGCCGTCTTATCAGGACTCCAGGTCACTGCTGACGCTGGTCATGGGTGTGGATATCATGGGCCAGCCTGAAGTGACCGATCTGAGAAGGATGCCTCACCTCCTCATCGCCGGGGCCACCGGTTCAGGCAAATCGGTCGGACTGAACGCCATGATTCTTTCCATCCTGTATAAGGCCCGGCCGGATGAGGTTCGATTCCTGATGATTGATCCAAAACGGATCGAGCTGGCCGCATACAACGACCTGCCTCATCTGCTCTACCCGGTCATCTCCGAGCCCAAAGAGGCCAACCAGGCCCTGAAATGGGCTGTAGTGGAAATGGAAAACCGCTACCGTCTCCTGGCTGACAAAGGGGTCCGTAACATCGAGGCTTATAACCGGAAGGTGAAACGCGAACTGGCTCAAGCCCCGGTCTCCAATCCCAGAGAGAAACCGGAATCAGATCAAGAGGTCGAAAAAGACGAGGCCGAAACGGTCTTCCCGCTCAAACCGCTGCCTTATCTGGTGATCGTCATTGACGAGCTGGCCGATCTGATGATGGTCTCCTCCCGGGATGTCGAGGAATCCATCACGCGTCTGGCTCAGATGGCCCGGGCTGCGGGCATCCATCTCATCCTGGCGACACAGCGGCCTTCAGTGGACGTCCTGACCGGCATCATCAAGGCGAACCTACCGACTCGCGTCTCTTTTCAGGTTTCCTCCAAAACGGACTCCCGAACCATCCTGGACGCCAATGGCGCGGAAAAGCTGCTCGGTGACGGCGACATGCTCTTTATGCCGCCTGGCACGGCCAAGCTGCACCGGATTCATGGGGCCTTTGTTTCCGAAGATGAAATCAAGCAGATCACCAATTTTATCAAGGCTCAGAAGAAACCCGAATACCTGGAAGACCTGAAGGTGGCCTCTGAGGAGCTTGAGGACGAACTGGATGATGAGGAGTATGATGAAAAATACGATGAGGCCGTGGAACTGGTGACTAAGACGGGCCGAGCCTCCATCTCGTTAATCCAGCGCCACCTTCGTGTCGGATACAACCGCGCCGCCCGCATGATCGAGGTCATGGAACGTGAAGGTGTCGTCGGCCCGGCTGACGGCATCAGGCCCCGACAAATCCTGGCAAAAAGCTATGACTAAACAGCGGTTTCATTCAAAGGCCCTGCCTCTGGCAGCAGCCTTGATGTTCCTGGTCATGTTATCCATCCCGTGCGCCGCCCCTGCCGGTCCAACCAAACAGGAGATCCTCAAGGCGCTGCAGCAGCGATACCTGGGCGTGAATGACATAGCCGCGGATTACACAAGAATAACCACCTCACCGGCCATGGAAAGTTTTTTCAAGGCCGCCTCAAGGCACCGCGCCTCCGGCCGGCTCATGTTTAAAAAGCCCAATCAGCTGACCCTCAACCAGCTGGAACCCCGGCCGGAAAAGCTGGTCACCGACGGGGTTACGGTCTGGTGGTACATCCCGGCGGACAACAAAGTCCAGCGCTACTCCGGCCTGGACCTCTTTGCTGAACTTAAACCCTTCGTGGACTTCCTGGGCGGCCTGGCCAACCTGGAAGATCGTTTCGCCGTTGAACTGACACAGGGCGAGGAAGTTCCGAACGCCATTCACGAGCTTGTGCTCCTTCCAGCCAAACGAGGCGCCGGTCCGCAGAAGATCACGCTCTGGGTGGATGTCCGGGATTATACCCTGGTCGGCTTCCGCTTAACTTCGGTCCTGAAAGAAACCACTGATTTTCATCTGGAAAACATCCAGTATAACCAGGGGCTAAGGGGCGACCGCTTCGTTTTTCAAATCCCGCCGGGCACTGAAGTCATAGACATAGAAAGTCAGTAATTAAAAGGTCTTATTTGGGGGAGTCTTTTTATATTATAAAGGATATCCTCTAAAGTTTTTTCAGAGTCTATATATCCGGCTGCGGCTGCGGAAGCTGGCGCAGCCCTGTTTATTTATAACGATGCGCCTGCTTTTTCTTGACCTTCATGGGTTTTTACAATATCTTTTCGGCGCATTTGTGATGTAGCGTGCAATCTGGTGCTGGAGGTCTTTAATGTCAGATAAGGCAACTCATGAACTGGATAAACTTTTTTATCCAAAAAGCATCGCCATGGTCGGCGCTTCGCCCAAACGCGGCAAAGGATGGTCGAGCGGGAACGCTTATATTGCCGGTAGTATCAAACAGGATTTTCCAGGAAAAATCTTTCCGGTACATCCCCAGGCAGACTATATCCTTGGATTTAAGTCATACCGAAGCATTCGGGAAATCCCCCATGAAATTGACCTGGTCGTTTTGACCGTGCCTGTCTCGGTAGCGTTTGAGGTTATGGAGGAGTGTGTGGACAAAGGCGTGAAATTTGTTCACCTGCTCACGGCTGGTTTTACTGAAACCGGCCGTCCGGAGCATGCTGCACTTGAAAAGAAGCTCCTTGAGATAGCTCGAAAGGGAGGTGTGAGGATCCTCGGTCCCAACTGTATGGGACTCTATTGCCCTGAAGGTGGTCTGGCCTGGATGGATGAGTTTCCCACGGCGCCCGGTCCAGTCGGTCTCTTTTCCCAGAGCGGGCAGCTAGCCAGCCATATTGTCTTTGAGGGTGCGCCACAGGGCTTGCGTTTTAGCAAGGTGGCCAGCTATGGCAATGCTCTCGATCTGCAAGCTCACGAATTTCTTGCCTATTTTGCCCAGGATGAAAAGACGGCTCTCATCGGGTCATACATCGAAGGCTTAAATGACGGACGGGCCTTTTTTGAAATCGCCCGGGAGGTGACCCGGAAAAAACCCCTGGTGATCTGGAAAGGCGGACAGACCGAGGGCGGCTCAAGGGCCACTCAGTCCCATACTGCCGCCATGGCCGGGTCCTCAAAAATCTGGCAGGCCCTGTGCAGGCAGGCAGGGGTTATCTCAGTGGATTCAATGGAAGAACTGATCTTCACCCTGTCAACCTTGCAGAGGATAGACCTGCCTCATGGCACGAACGTGGCCATCCTGGGAGGGGCCGGCGGCGGATCCGTGACCATGACCGACATTGCGGAAAAAGAGGGCCTGAAGGTCCCTCGTCTGGCCGATAAAACCATCCGTTCCCTGGAAGAATTCGTACCCCTGGAAGGCAACAGTTCCAAAAACCCCCTTGATCTCATGGAAGCCGTATTTTCCACAGAAAAATTCACAAAATTGATTACCCTGCTGCGAGACGATCCTAATATTGACGCCCTTATTTTTGCAATGCACCTGAACTGGTTTTACCGGGAAATGGGGCGCACCGGCCTCAGCATGTTCTTTGAATCAATAATTAAACTGAAAAACCTGCTGAAAAAGCCCTTCCTGACTATCCTGGAAAGGGAAAACGATCCCATAATTGAGAGCGCGCGGCAGGATATCGAAGAAAGGCTGCGCGAGGCCAAGGTTGCCACCTTTCCCACCTTTGAACTGGCCGCCCGCGTGCTGTCTAAGACTAAAAAATATAACGACTTTTTATCTTCTCATAAGGAAGCCTCTGCTATATAGAGAAGATGGAGGTTCTGCTTAAGGAGACGATTGAGGTAGCCAAGCGCAATAAGGTTTTGAAGGCCGTTACCGTCACGCCAATCAACACAAGCGGGCAAACAGGGAGGTAAAAAGGCTCAAGACATACCTTGGCCGTGTGGTTCGTGACATCCGCTGGCCCGATTTTTTGGCCGCCATATTCCGTGCATATCAGGATTTTTTCGTTTCTTATATGACTCAAAACCGGCGTCGAGCATTAATATGGGCGTAATGGCTGCCTAAACAGATTTTTTCAGGGACGACTAAATAGGGTACGCAGATGGGTACAGTTCGGGTCAGTTTTCGAGGATTCTTTATAAGAATGAAGTGGCCTAAGTATTTGATATATGGCGGAGAGAGAGGGATTCGAACCCTCGAACGAGTGTAACCCCGTTACTCGCTTAGCAGGCGAGCGCCTTCAGCCAGCTCGGCCATCTCTCCACATTTGACGCCAAAAATGGCGGAGGGAGTAGGATTCGAACCCACGGTGCTTTCGCACAACGGTTTTCAAGACCGCCTCCTTAAGCCACTCGGACATCCCTCCATGTAAAATGATTAATTAGCACCTTCTAAATATAGTGTCAACGAGCCATTTGCATTGTCAGGATGTTTTCTTATCCGGCTTCATGACTGTGCACTGGATAATCGTTCCGGCCCTTGTCCTGCTCCTATTTCAAGAACCTGCATCAAGGCTTTATCTGTAATTATGCGCAGTCGCCGCGTTACTCATGTTTTTCTGCGTTCGTTTCCGTTTTTTACTTGGCATTTAAGGTTCATCAGCCCAGCAAACTATTTTTCAAAGGCTCTTGCGTGTCAGATGCGCCGATAAACAGCCCGGTAAAACGGTATACCCAATTTTTAGAGATACTACTCCATAGGAACTCCCGCAGTCAATATTTCCCGATCGGTCACTCATATCCAAACACCGCTTGGCAATGGCGGTGTAGCGGGAAGGCCGAGCCATCATTACCGGGCGGTGCTTGGACATAGGTAAGGTAAATATTTGGTTGACAGAGTAAATTTTTGAGGGTTACTATGCTTGAAAATCAACAGTTAGGGTTTTCTTCTGTATTTTTGACGAGAAATCGTCATTATAGGGCAGGCAAAGGCTTTTCAACACCCCCAAATGGTCCAACGAGTTAGATGGCGGCTGCGAAAGGCTGATTATAAATGAAACGCGGCAGTTGCCGCATAATTTAGGTTAAGAAGTACGAAAATATGTGGTTGAAGGTGATTATAAAGGGAAGGAAGATGAAAATTTCCAGGAATGATATCGAACCGAGAATATTACTTTTGGCCATCTGGGGGATCTTGAACTAGACTGTGAAATGGTTCAATCCGAATGGTAAGTACAGCTTTCAAGAAGTAGCTGAGGTCTATGCGGCATTCATTTTAACTGGCCCGCAGGGAACGTGCCGCTATGAATAGAAAATGGATCATCCGCTTTTCCCGTCAAATAACTACAGCTTTCATATAAGGAAAGGATTTTATAATGTTATTTAATCCTAGGAAATACGACCGAGAACACGCCGATGAGCGCTCCAGAGAAATCGTGCTTAAAACCATTGATTTCTTTGAGAAGAAAGGCCTGAAAAAAATTAAATCAGACGATCAGGAAGGTGTTTGGCATGAAGACTTCCTCGAATTCATTAAAAAAGAACAGGTCTTTTCGACCCTATTGACTCCGAGTGGATATGGTGACCCGGATTCACGGTGGGACATGTGGAGAATCAGTGAGTATAACGAGGTCTTGGCATTCTATGGACTTTGTTACTGGTACGCCTGGCAGGTCTCGATCCTCGGTCTGGGACCGATATGGATGGGAGAAAACGAACAGGTTAAGAACAAAACCGCCCGGCTTTTACAACAGGGGGGTATATTTGCGTTCGGCCTTTCCGAGAGAGAGCACGGGGCGGATATCTATTCCACGGAAGTTGTGCTTCAGCCTCAGAATGATGGAACATACATGGCCAACGGTAGAAAATATTATATAGGTAATGGTAATTGCGCAGCCCTTGTTTCCACCTTTGCCAAGATGGCTGACACTGGTGATTATGTGTTCTTTGTTGTCGAAACCGATCATGAGAATTATGAATGCGCAAAAAAAATCGAGACTTCAGGGGTCAGGCAGGCATACGTGGCCGAGTATGCTTTGCATGATTACCCCATTAAAGCAGAGGATATTCTGTCAAAAGGCGGCCTGGCCTGGGATTCTTCCCTCAGTACCGTTAATATTGGCAAATTTGAGTTGGGTTTTGCCTCCATCGGCATGTGTACCCACGCTTTTTATGAGGCCATCAATCACGCGGCTAATAGAAATCTTTATGGGCAAATGGTGACCGATTTTCCTCATGTGAAAAAAATTTTCACCGAGGCATACACCCGCCTCATGGCCATGAAACTGGCCGGCCTGCGCACGGCCGACTACTTGAGAGCGGCCTCTGAAACCGATCGGCGCTATTTGCTCTATAACCCCATAGTAAAAATGAAGGTGACGAGCCAGGGTGAAAAAGTGGTTGCATTGCTCCATGAAGTAATCGCGGCCAAGGGTTATGAACAGGACACATACTTTGAGATGGCCATTCGGGAGATCAGTATGCTGCCTAAACTTGAGGGTACCGAGCACGTGAACATGGCCCTTATCATAAAATTTATCGAGAACTACTTTTTTAATCCCGTTCATTATCCGGAAATTCCCAAACGAAATGAGTCCGGTAATGACGAGTATCTATTCCGGCAAAGCGTGGGCGGACTGGGTTCCATAAAATTCCCGGATTATGGCAAGCCTTATGAGGGAGTTGAAATTCTCAACGTAAAGGTATTCAAAGAACAAGTCGAGCTTTTTAAAGAGATATTGCTAAAGGCCCCGCCGGATAAAACTCAAAGAGCGAGCATTGATTACATGCTGGCTACCGGTGAGTTATTCACTCTTATCGCCTATGCGCAACTAATTTTGGAAAACGTCAAAATCTACGATATTCCTGATAATTTAATAAACGAGATATTTAATTTTGCCATTCGGGATTTTTCAAATTTTGCCTTGAACGTGGTCCTTAATCACGAGAACACACCAGAGCAAGAAGAGATATTTATGAAAATGATAAAGAAGCCAGTCATGGATAAGTCCGGCTTTGAGAGCGTTTGGCAAAATCATGTATATGCCTTGAAAGACCAGTATGTGATGAGTGAATGATTTTATAAGATGAATGTCTGGTAAATGGTTAAAGATGATTTTTTTCAATACTATCTGAGGGACCAAGTCACCGAGCATCGCATATCTTTGCGTGTGAATCCCTTGAGGCTTGATTATCCCTTCTTCAAACTGACTCCGGTTTTAGTTTTTCGTACAGTGAAAGAATCTCCGATCTTGTAGCCCATCTCTTCAATCATTCCTCGAGATATGGTCAGACTACCTCGTTTCCCGATCTTAAACCGTTTAGTCTTTTTAGCCGGTTTAGCTTTTTTGGGTTTACGGCCGACAATACCTCTAACCTTCCCCATCTCAACCAGAGCATCTAGATAATATGACTTGAGCTGAATTGACGTGTTGATCCCAAATTCAGCCATGATTTCCCTTGATGGCCTCCCTAACTCAATTGCCTCGATCAGTTTGATTGCATCTACTTCCTTTTTCTTCGGCATGCTTCTCTCCTTGCTGATTATTAGATCTCAATATTTGATATCTCAGTTATCTATTCTCTGTTTAAGATCCTTCCCCACCTTAAAGACCGGCAATTTCTTCGGCTTGACTTCAATCTTTTCGCCGGATTTCGGGTTCCGGCCAATATAGCCGTTATAGCTCTTGACCTTGAATGAGCCGAAATCCCTGATCTCTGCTCTCTCTAGGTACAAGGCTTTCAGAAATGTTTGTAAAAAGAGTGTTGACGATAACTTCTGCTGTTTTGAAGCTCAGACCTTCGTGCATAGCTAAAATTTCGATCAACTGGTATTTATTCATGGTTTTACCTGTGAAGAATGGAATTTGATCAATAGATTAAATTTAATATAAAGGTGATCAATCAGGGCCAGAAGAACTCTCTGGCCTTTTCTTTCAAAAAATCCCTGTGCTCGGGATGAGCCACAGCAATTAGCTCCTCAGCCCTCTCCTTGTGCGTTTTATCCAGCAAACGGGCAACACCGTACTCAGTGATTATTGTATCTGCAAAATGACGCGGAATGGTAACCAGCGACCCTTCATCTAAGTGGGGTACTATGGTAGGCATCCCTCCAAGAGCTGTAGATGGTATGAGCGTTATCGCTCGCCCTCCACGGGACAGGAAGGAACCGATATGCAACTCTGTCTGCCCTCCCTGGCCATTGATCATCCGGGTACCGAACTGGGTTTCTGAGCAGATCTGGCCGGTCAGGTCAATCTGGAGCCCGTTATTTATTGATACCATGTTATCGTTCATGGCCACAGTTCTGATATTGGCCACGTAGTCCGAGTCGTATTGCTCAAATGCAGGATTATCTGCCACAAACTCAATATCCTCTGCATCACACCCCGTAAAGGTGGAAAAAACCGCCTTTCCAGGATGGAGTGTCTTATATCTGCCGTTAGCCACGCCTTTCTTGACAAGGCAAGGCATGCCGGGGCAGCCCATCTCGCTGTGAATTCCCAGGTCATTCCTGTCATCGAACACCCCCAGCTCAACCATGAAGGAGCTGGGACGTCCAACACCGAGCTGAATGGTATCCCCGTCACGAATAATCTCCTTAAGGTGTTTGGCAATGCCAATGGCGGCTTCAGTGGGATCATCCAGACCCCTATTAGGGGCAAGAAAATCACCGCCCTCTTCAAGGCCCATGGCCTTGCCGATATCAATAATGACCCGAAGAACACGAGGGGTGGTCAGAGATAGTTTGGAATTCACCTCTGCCTGTGTTTTCTTATAGAACATCTTATAGATAGTCTCCCACTCCTCGCTGCTGAGATCCGGCTCACTGGGCGGTTTTATGAAATAGTCAATTTCTGAGACATGGATGTAGTTGGCGCCATAGGTACGTATTGCGGTTTCATCAATTTCAGCTATCACACACCTGGCCCTCTTGGCGTAGGAGCGCTTGTTCCACATGGTGGATCCAAAACTGCAAAAACCGTTTTTATCCGGGGGAGAGAGAGGCGTCATAAAGATAAAATCTGTCATTTTCGCGCTCTCAGGCCTTCCTTCATCTATTCCCTTGTATCTCATGGAGAAGAGGTCGGGTAAGTAGCTGGCTCTCTTTTCATCCACGCTATCACGTATCCTTGAGCCAATGAAGAGCTCCACGAAAATATTGAAGGATTTTTCCATTTCCGGGGCTAGCCAGCCAGGGTCAATACCCGTGGCTGATAACGATACGGTCACGTTTTTAAGCTCCGGGGCTCGAGCAGCCAGGGCCTCCATGAGGATTGACGGCTGGACAGGAAGAGGGGTTACGACAAAATCCCCTGACTTGACTACCTTAACTGCCTTTTCAGGCGAAACCAGTTTACGCTTATATTCCTCCTCCCAGTTACTTTTGTAATGCAGCTTTTCTCTCTGGAAATCCATACTGCTTCTCCTTTTTAACCTGAATTATGCGGCAACCGCCATCTAACGCCCATTGAGTAATTTGACGGTATTGAAAAGCTCGCTGCCTTTTGCTAATAGAGGCTTCCTCGTCAAACATGCTGAAAAACAACCAATATCAGGTTTTCAAGCATACTAATCACTCACATCCCTTTGGGTCAACAAAAAAGTCGGTCATTACCCATACCCAAGCACTGCCCGGTAATGATGGCTCAGCGGAAAAACCGAGGCCACATGCACCCACCAACGCCGACCTTGATATGAAATGCGGAGTAGTGTTCTTACCCTTCTTGATTCGGTTCTCCACATTGGCCCGACCATTGTAAATTTTGACCACCTCCCTGGCCGGAAGATTCGAATTGGTCACAATGAATCCCTTCCCGGGGAAAAGCTCATCGTAATGCCATTCGATCTGGCACACTACTCGCCTCGATTTTCTCCAACTAAGTGTCTGATGAAAGCCTGGCTCCCTGAAAATCCAACCTGATTGATCCATTAAAATCAGGTCTTATGGCCTTCTTTTTTCTTTCACCATTGACGGACACTGGCCAACCTCTACTTATGCTATTTTTTGGCCATTATATCAGATATTTGGGTGAAATACTAGAGGTTTTTTAACTGTTTTGCCGTATAATTCAGGTTTACCAGGCGCATGCTCAAGGCAGGCGGCTCACGTTAGCCTGCATCTGTTCGATGGTCGCCCGGTAATCGGGTTGGCCGAAGACGCCAGAACCGGAAACAAAGACGTTGGCCCCGGCCTCAGCCACTTTGGCGATGTTATTAATCTTGATTCCGCCGTCAACTTCTATCTGAATGTCCCGGCCGGAAGCGCTGACCATTTCGCGCAGGCGGCGAATCTTTTCCAGGCTCTTCGGGATGAAGGACTGATTCCCAAACCCGGGATTGACACTCATGATCATGACCAGGTCCAGGTCATCCATGACATACTCCAGGATGTTCAACGGCGTGGATGGATTGAGCGAAACGCCTGGCCGCATGCCTTTTTCCCTGATGGCCTGCAAGGTTCGCTGAAGGTGAGGCAGGACCTCGACATGCACTGTCAGCCAGTCTGCTCCGGCCGCGGCAAAATCTTCGATGTAGTTGTTTGGATTATCAATCATCAGATGAACGTCAAAAGGCACATCGGTGACCTCGCGTAAGGCCTTTACCACCAGAGGGCCGATGGTTATGTTGGGCACGAAATGGCCGTCCATAACATCAATGTGTATCCAGTCTGCACCCGCCTCGGTCACAGCCCGAACTTCCTCCCCCAAGCGCGTAAAATCAGCCGATAGAATGGAAGCAGCAATCTTCATCATTTAAGCAATCTCCAAACGTTAATTTTCAAACAAGGTCTTTCTTTCATCGTCCTCATATACATAGGCCTCGAAAGGATCCGGGACTAAAGCCAGCGTTCGGACAAACTCACCCGGCCCATGCCAGCCCTCATGAACATCAAACCGGAAAAAATCTACCTCGACATGGAACCGGATCTCCCGCCGCAGGAGACCATATGGAATCTGGTAATCTATGAGGTGAAATTTATATTCGGATATACCGCCACTCCCCTCTCTATTGACGGTCAGGGTGATCAAGGCCCCTTGAGACACCCGGCTTCCAGGGGCGGGGTCCTGGACCAGAACCGCCCCCACGGGCCAGTTGGGCCGGTTTTCATACTCGAGCGGACCGACTTTCAACCCGGCCCTTTCCAGGGTTAGAAGAACCAGGCTGTAATTCTGAGCGGTCAGGTCGGGCATGACCAGCCCCACCGGTCGGGGGCCAAGGCTTAAAAGCAGATCAATCCGTCCCTTGCGGTCCACCGGCGTCATGGCCTCCGGAACCTGCGCCAGGACGCGATCCCGCTCCTGATCCGAGGCAGAACCATAGACGTAACTGACCAGACCCACCAATAACTCGCTCTGGCTCAGGATGGATCGGGCCTGGTCTAAAGAAAGGCCCCTGAGATCGGGCAATTTTACCATCCGGCTGTCTTTGGAGATGATGACCCTGATATCCCGGTCTTTCTTCACCTGCATGCCCGGCTTGGGATCCTGGTCCATGATCTGATCTTTGGGGACCTGATCGCTGTAATTAAAGCCCTGGACCTTAAGGTTCAGCCCCAGTTTAGATAAAACCTTAAGAGCAGCGATTGAGTCCAAGCCGGTCAGGTCAGGCACCGTGACTTCAGGCTCGCTCTTGATAATGAGCCGGGTGGTCAGGTAAGCGCTTACACCAAGGGCTATGAAAAAAATCAGGGCGTATAAACTATACTTGACCCAGCGCTTCATTCCCATATCTTAAGCAAAAAAAGGCTGTGTGTGAAACCTTTTCTCAATCTATATCTCCGAAACAAGCCAAAGCCTGGGATCTCCTCTGAAGTTAAAGCCCTGTTTCTGGAGACCAATTTATGTTAGGATATGACAAATTAAATTCCAAGATGGCTCAAACCTGTGAAAAAAAATTTTACGATTACCGAGATTTCAAAAATTCTCAAAGATTATAAACCTAAGATAAATCCCCCCAAAAGCGGATACCGGCTGGCCTCAGTCTTTATCCCGTTTTATCCGGACCCGGACGACCTGTCTCTTGTCTTCACCAAGCGTCCCGACCACCTGAATTCACACAGCGGGCAAATCTCGTTCCCCGGCGGAACAAAGGACCCGGCGGATAAGGATGATCTGGCTACCGCCCTCAGGGAGACAAAAGAGGAAATCGGCGTTGATCCATCCAATGTCGAGGTTTGGGGACAACTGAAGTCGGGCCCGACCGTCAACTCCAACTACTGGGTCACCCCTTTTGTCGGCCTCATACCGTTTCCTTACCCCTTCAAACTGAACGCTTACGAGGTGGAACGCCTCATTATCGCGCCTCTATCACATCTTCTTGACCCTGAAAATTTCTCCGAAGACTTTTATTCCTGGAATAACTATACCTACCGAACCCAGTTGTACACCTATGGTCAAGATGTCATCTGGGGCCTCACCGCTAGAATCCTCAACGACTTTCTATTCCTCCTCCGGACAGGCAGAGAACCAAAGGACACCGACCCCTTGATTTCGACCTGACCTCTGGCCTGGATTTATCTGACCAAATTCTGATAAATCTGCTGCACCGCTTTCACGGTGGCTGGAGCGTTTTTATAAACCGCTCCGCCCGAGAGGTCGGCTTCAATGACTTCATCGTTATAAGGTATAAACCCCAGAATCTCGAAATCTGGCAGCCCGCTGCGGATATAAGCCTCGTCACTTTCGTTTCGAACCTTGTTCCCGACGATGGCAATATTCATCAATTTCAGGTCCTGGGCCAGCCGGCGCACCGCCTGCGCTGTGTCCAGGGAACGCCGGCCCGGTTCCACTACCACCAGGAGCTTGTTCACGCTAGAGGCTGTGCCTCGGCCCAGGTGTTCGAGCCCGGCTTCCATGTCAATAATCACAACCTCATTTCGAGCCAGGACCAGATGGCTGACCAGCTGTTTGAGCATGACACTCTCAGGACAAACACATCCGCCTCCACCTTTCTTGACGCCGCCCATGACCAGGAATTTAATTCCATCTATCTCCCGGGAAATGGCGTCGGGCAGATCGTCCACCTTGGGGTTCATTTTGAACATGGCGCCAAAAGAGCCTGGCTCGGCCCCGGTGCGCTCGGCGATAAGCTCCCGCATTTCAGATAGGGGCGTGATCTCCTCGGACCCGTCGAAGCCAAGGGCCAGGGCCAGATTCGCGTCCGGATCGGCGTCAATGGCCAGGACCTTGCTGCCTTTAAGGAAAAAGATACGGGCTAAAATGACGGCCAGGGTTGTCTTACCCACGCCGCCCTTACCACTGATTGCAATCTTCATCTTAAAAACTCCTGAGCGGCTGTTTATGAGGCCAATCGAATCAGCCGGTAGATCACCATCCCGGAGAGGACGGCCACATCCTCGGTGGATAAGTAATGACTGATATTCCGATCAAAAAGGACCTTCCCCGTGGGCTCGAACTCTTCATCCCCCTCCCAGAGAACTAAAGTTAACGTTACATGGGGGAAGGCCTGGATAGACACCGCTATATCACCCAGGCCACGGACGGGCTCCCCACCCAGTAACGGCGCGGTTTCGATGAGTTTGTGAGTGGCATGGCCAAAAAAGGAGACCAGAGGCGCCTCAGCCCGTTTGACAAAGGCCGGATAATAGAACTCACCGGAAGGGATTTCGCGATAGGTGATGTATTCGTTCATCCGCGGCACACCGTCAGCCTTGTTCAGATAGTGCAGGATCAGGCCCTGTTCCTGGATAGGAACTTCCTCGTCTGAATCCAGCAGCAGCACGCTGATTTGAGGCAAACGAACCAGAAGGGGCCTTCCGATAAAATCGAAAGAAAACTCTTGCTTGTCCGGGTCATACTCGACCGCGCTCAAACGACTTACCTCTTGAGGCGCCTTTTGTTTTATTTCGGCGGCAGCCAGATTAAAGGCCTTAATATAATCATCTTTTCGCGCCAAAAATATCCTCCCTCTAAAATTTCGAAACGAATCTTTTCTTTCCAGGGGCCCCTCTTTATCTATCTTCTATTTTATGCTAATATATATTCGGGCCTATGTCCATACCCGGACAGGGTTACTATTTTATTCGGGAGCCCTTGCCATGGCCCGGCGACGAATAAAAAAGGGTGAGATAAAACCCGCGCCTGAAAAGATGGACCCAGGGCCGCTGAATTACCATCCTTTCAAGACACTTAAAGGTTATAAAATAGCACCAGAGCCTTCTCGGCCAGAACCCCCTGCCCGCAGAACGCCGGTACAAATGGAAAGTGATTCCAGCCTGTTCTGGTCAGCGGTGGCCGACGTCATCCCCATTAATCGCGATAATGCTAGAATAGTCAGGACTTCCCCGGACGCCCGCCCTCAAAGCCCAGGGCCGCTCGAAACGGAAAATCTGGAGGTGCTGGCTCGGCTCGAGGACCTGGTCAGCGGACGAGCCCAGTTCGATATTGTGGATACCGACGAGTATATAGAAGGTTTTATTAAAGGCATTCATCCCATTATCCTGGAAAAACTGAGAAAAGGCTCCTTTTCGGTCCAGGCCCATCTGGACCTGCATGGCCTTACCGTTCGTGAGGCGGAAGAGGCGGTCAAGGATTTCATTGATGAAGCCGTCAGCCTGAACTACCGCTGTGTGCTGCTCATACACGGCCGGGGAATGAACTCCAAAAACCACATCCCGATTCTCAAAAAAAGACTCCAGTCTCTCCTCCTCAAAGGCCCGGTCAGGAAAAGAATCCTCGCTTTCACTTCTGCTCGTCCTCACGATGGAGGCGCTGGGGCCAGTTACGTCCTTTTGCACGCCCGGAACTGATTTTAATTCCACAGCTCAATGCTGGTTTCTGCCTTTGGCCGCCCCTTATCTTATCACGGCTTGAAACATCTATATCCTTTGAACATTTCCCGAACCCATACTTGCATAAAGACGCTTTTCATTATAAGTTCAACCTGAACCGGTGATCTGAAGGAGGCGATCGTGGGAACAGAAAGGAGATTTGGCCTGATCGGTGGTGGGAACATGGGTGAAGCCCTGATCAAAGGGCTGATTCAAAGCGGGCAGGCTCGGCCTGAAGACATCATTGTCTCCGATCCCCTGGCCGCGCGCAGGAGTTACTTGCAAGAAGAGTATCAGGTGGCGGCAAAGGATGATAACAAGAGCCTGGTAAAAGAGGCGGCTATTATCATCCTGGCGGTTAAACCTCAGGTTCTGGATGAGGTCCTGAACGAGATCCAGTCCGTGGTGGAACCGAGGCACCTTATTATTTCCATCGCCGCGGGGGTGAGCCTGCCTCGTATCGAGTCGGCCCTTCCGTCTGGAACACCGACGATCAGGGCCATGCCGAACACCCCGGCCCTGGCCCTGGCCGGAGCCACAGCCATAGCCCCTGGAAAACATGCTTCCGAAAAACACCTGGCCATGGCGCGCATCCTGTTTGAAGCCGTGGGTCTTGTGGTGGAGGTCGCGGAAAAAAACATGGACGCCGTGACTGCCTTGTCAGGCAGCGGTCCGGCCTATATCTTCATCATCTTAGAGGCCTTGGCTGACGCCGGAGTCCTCGAGGGCCTGCCTCGCGACCAGGCGCTTCTCCTGGCCGCGCAGACCATTCTTGGCTCGGCTAAATTAGTACTGGAGTCTGGATTCCACCCGGCCCAGCTTAAAGACAGGGTCACCTCGCCCGGTGGAACGACCATCAGCGGGCTCATGGTTCTGGAAAAGGGCGGCTTAAGAGGCTTGATCATGGAAGCGGTCAGGACCGCTGCCAGGCGTTCGGCCGAACTGGGGAAGTAGAAGGCACCACCCGTCGTCAGGCTGGCAGATCGAAAAAATTGGTATCCATCTTAAAATTAATATATAATGTTATTTATTGAAATTACGATTTATAAAATTTTGACCCCCATTTAAGGAGGCCATTTTATGAAGAAACTAAGGATTTGGGGACCGCTGGTGGCGGCCTTAGCGGTGGTAATCCTTCTTCTGGTTTGGTTTTTCGACAATAAAGGAGAGGCATCCAGGCAGACTTACAAAATCGCAACCGTAACCAAAGGGAAGGTCCTGGCTACGGTCTCATCCACCGGTACTGTCAAACCCCTTAACACGGTTAAGGTTGGGAGCCAGGTTTCGGGAAACGTGAAGGAAATCCATGCGGATTTCAATTCAAAAGTGGAAAAGGACCAGGTCATCGCCCGCATAGACCCTGCTATATACGCCGCGCAGGTGGAACAGGCCAAGGCGCAGCTCCTAAAAACCCAAACCCAGCGCATGGAAAAACGAAAGGACATCGAAGCGGCCAGGGCCGGGGTTACAAGCGCCAAAGCCAACATCAATTCAGCCCGGGCCACCCTGAAGCAGTGCAAGCTCCAGTATGAACGCCTGGGCGCTCTGGTAGACAAAAAAACAGTGGCCAAGTCCGAGTTTGACGCAATCTTAGCCAAACGGGACAACGCCCTGTGGGCCCTGGAAGTGGCTGAAGCCAAGCTGCAAACGGCTCATGCCCAGCTGGCAAGGATGATCGCCCAGGAAAAAGGCGTGCGAGCCCTCATCGCGGAAAGAGAAGCGGCTCTCAAGCTTACTACTATCAGGCTGAATTACTGCACCATCAGATCCCCCATCAAAGGAGTGGTAACATACCGGTCTGTGGATGTGGGGCAGACCGTGGCAGCCTCGCTCCAATCACCGATCCTTTTTCATATTGCTGAAGATTTGACCAGGATGCAGGTTGAGGTGGATGTCAGTGAGGCGGACGTCGGCCTGATCAAAGCAGATCAGAAGGTCGAATTCACGGTGGACGCCTATCCGGAAAAAAAATTCAAGGCCACGGTTCGCCAGATTAGAAATTTCGCGACCAACATTCAAAACGTGGTTACTTATAAAGTGGTAGCGGACGTGAATAACGATGCCCTCCTCCTCCGGCCCGGCATGACCGCCAATGTAACCATCATCGTGGCCGAAAAGAAAGATATCCTCAGGCTGCCCAACGCCGCGCTCAGATTTCGCCCCCTGGGAGATATTAAAGAAGCCAAACAGAAAAAGGAGCCTCCAGTCACAGAACGTCCCTTTTTCAAAAAAACCGTTGAAGGACTGGAAATGGATTCCCAGCAGGCTAAGGCTTTTGAGGAGATTTTCAAGGAAGCCAGCGTCAAACTCAAGGCAGGCCTGGCAGAAACCACGGAAAAGGATGACAAGAGGCAGGCCTGGATCACCTTCTTTAGCCAGATTAACACCAAACTCGAAGGGATTCTCCGGGAAGATCAGGTCAAGAAACTAAGGGCCTATAGTAAATACATGGCCAGGATGCGAAAACGGCAGAAGAAAACCGGACGCCCGGCCCAGGTCTATATCCTCGACAAGGATGGCTTGCCACAGGAAATGAAGGTTATGATCGGGATCACCAATGAAACCGAGACCGAACTGGTCAAGGGGGACCTGAAAGAAGGCGACGGGGTAATCGTCGGCCTTTCCTTAACCGCCATGGAAGGCGGCTCCAAGTCTAACCCGCTCCTGCGTATGTTTGGCCGGGGAAGGTAGTAAGGATGGGTACCCCGATTATACAGCTCCAGAGCGCCACCAAAGTCTATCCCATGGAAGGGGAGACGGTGGAAGCCTTGAAAGAAGTTGATCTCGAGATCAAAACGGGTGACTTTGTGGCGGTCATGGGCCCGTCCGGCTCGGGAAAATCCACCTTGATGCACATCCTGGGACTTCTCGACAGCCTGACCGCCGGTCAGTACGAGCTTGAAGGCGAGGATGTCTCCTCCATCTCCCGAAACATGAGGGCCGATATACGAAATCGGAAAATCGGCTTTATTTTTCAGACGTTCAACCTGCTGTCTCGGTCAACCGCCCTGGAAAACGTTGAACTTCCCATGCTCTACCGCCGGCCTGGCGATCAAAACCGGCGTGAAAAGGCCATGGAGGCCCTCAAGCTTGTCGGGCTTGAAGATCGGGCCTTCCATCAGCCCATGCAGCTTTCAGGCGGGCAGCAGCAGCGGGTCGCTTTCGCCAGGGCCTTGATCAACAGCCCCAGCCTGATCCTGGCTGACGAACCGACCGGAAACCTGGACACCAGGACCGGGCAGGAGATCATCAAACTGCTTGACTCCCTCCACGATCAGGGAATCACCGTCATCCTGGTCACTCATGACCCGGAGGTGGGCCAGGCCGCCCGGCGCAGGATCTTTTTTCGAGATGGGCTTCTGGAACGGGAGGAAGTGAACTAATCCAGTGCGGGCTGATGTAAACGGCCCACTCGAGGTGTGAACCGATATGGATATCATATTAACAGCCTTCCGTCTGGCCGTCAGGGCCTTGTTAGCTTACAAGGTCAGGAGCCTTCTGACCATGCTGGGCATCATCATCGGCATCGGATCCGTGATCGTCATGTTCAGCATCGGGCGAGGAGCCAACGCCAGTATTCAGAAGCAGATCAACGACCTGGGCACCAATATGCTCATGATCTTTTCAGGCTCCAGTAAAAAGGGCGGGGTGCGGGCCGGGTGGGGGACCATGCCTAGCTTAACGGTCAAGGACGCCCTGGCCATCGAACGGGAATGCCCGGCCGTGCGGCTCTCGAGCTATCTCATCTCCCGAAACGTGCAGGTCGTGAATGGCAAAACAAACTGGGGCACAAAAGGGTACGGCGTCTCTCCGAATTTCGCAGAGATTAGAGCCTGGCCCATTCAAGAAGGGCAATTCCTAACCGCCCAGCACCTTAAATCCGCGGCCAGCGTGGTGGTCCTGGGTTCTTCCGTGGCCGAAAACCTCTTCCAGCCCGGGGAGGAGATCATTGGTCGCAAAGTCCGTATAAAAAACTTTCCCTTCCGCGTTATCGGGGTTCTGATACCCAAGGGACGTAATCCCAGCGGGCAGGATCAGGACGACGTCGTTTTTATTCCTTACACTACACACGTCCGGAGGCTCATTGGCAGGCGACTGCCTGGAATCGTCCATTACATCGGGGTTTCCGCACAATCACAGGAGCTTGTGCCCGAAGCCAAGCGTGAAATTGAGGAACTCCTCCGTCAGAGACACCGCATCCTTCCTGGTCAGGACGATGACTTTACCATCCGCACCTTAGATGAGTTCTCTAACATGGCCGCCAAAACCACCGGCACCATGACCCTGCTGCTTACCGCCGTGGCCGCGGTGAGCCTGGCCGTGGGCGGCATCGGTATTATGAACATCATGCTGGTCTCGGTGACGGAACGCACCCGGGAGATCGGCATCCGCATGGCCGTGGGGGCCAGGGAACGGGATGTGCTCGTTCAATTCCTGGTGGAATCCGTGACCATGAGTATCGTCGGCGGTCTCCTTGGAACCATCCTGGGGATCGCATCATCAAAGCTGATCTCCGGCCTGGCCGAGTGGCCGACTATCATCACCATGGACTCAATTCTACTGGCGACCTTGTTTTCTATGGGGGTGGGGGTCTTCTTCGGCTTCTACCCGGCCCGCAAGGCCTCCCGCATGGACCCTATCGAAGCCCTCAGATACGAGTAACAGCTAAATAGCGGGCGGGGATAAACCCCACACCTACTCTAAATCGGTATTGTAGGGGCAGTGTTTATCCCCGCCCGCCTGAAAACCTTTCGGGATTATTCCCCCATTAATTTCACCAGGTTCTTCACCATCTGCTGCGTCGTCATGAAGACCATTTCTTTGGAGAGGAAGTATCCGGGCGAGGCGTCCAGACGAATTCTGGTGACCTCTTCTGCGGTTTGCCGCACATCCTGAGTGCGGGCGTAAGATTCCTCAATTAACTTTCGCGTCTCCTGAGCGGCTTCGGTGGCGTCCTGGATATACTCCCGGGCGTCCCAACCGGTCATGACGCCGTAATGCCCGGCCAGATATATCTCAACATCTAAAGCGGCTATCCTTTCCAGGGTCTGCTGGTACTGGTCGAAGTTGGAATTGGCCACGGTGAAAGCCGTGTCCCCGTAAGGAATTCCTCCAGCGTCAGAAGCGAACAGGGCTTTTTCTTCAGGGAGGTAAACGGCAATGGAACAGGAAGAGTGACCGCGCGCGTCAATGATCTCCAGGTTCAAGTCGCCGCAAGGCAGTGTATCCCCGCCGCCAACCGCCTCTTCGATTTCGAGCCTTGCGAAATCCAGGAGGCCCTGTTCCCTGACTTCCTCTTCCACTCCATGTCCGGCGGCCGTAACCTGGTTCATGCTGGCAATGGTCTCAACGACCCTCGGCTCTGCAAACATCTCTTTAGCCCTGGCCGAGGCCGTCACCTTTGCCCAGGGCCAGCGTTTTTTAAAGTAGGGAATACACCCCACATGATCAAAGTGGGCATGGAGGATGACGATACGTCTGATCCTGTCCTCTTTAATCCCGAAATTCTGAATCTGCTTTGGTATTTCAAAGGCAGCATAGACCATGCCTCCGCCTATCAAGGCATACTCTTCGCCTCCGTCCACAAGGTATATGCACGATTCCGTGCGCCCCAAGAAAAAAATTCTGTCCGTGACACGGCCTGGTTCGGTGATTCTCATCAGCTCGACTCCTTTCCCTGTTACCAGACTACAGGCCGTATGCTTATACTACAAATCACGGACAAGAACCAGGACCGCGGCGCACATGAACACGTATCCCGCGAAAACCGCCCAGGTGATGACCTCTCCCCAGGCAAAAAAAGCCACCAGTCCAGCCAGGAGCGGTTCGGATAAGGTAGCCGTGGAGATTCGGCTGGCGCCGATGTAACGAATGGCATAGTTTAATGAGGTGTGCCCGGCCATGGTGGGGATTAAGGCCATGAGGATGAAGCAGAGCCAGGTGACGCCGTTGTATTTAATGATCGGCAGATCGAGAAAAACCAGGCAGATAAAACCAAAGACAGCGGCTAGACCGTAAACCGCTGAGACATAAACCATATTTGGTAAAAATTCTCTGAGCCTTCGCCCAAGAAGGAGATATGCCGAGAAGAAAATGGTGCAAAGTAGCGCCAGACCGTCGCCGGCAAGGTGCTCCGGGTTTAAGCTCAGGTCATTGCCTCCTAGAAAGACAATCCCGATTAGACCGAGGCTGATAGCCAGAAAGAGGCTGGCACTCAGGCGCTCACCAAAAATGAAGTAGGCGGCCGTGACGGTAATGACCGGGTTCATGGAAAAAAAGATGGTCGCATTTGCCACGGTTGTCTTTTGAACCGCGCCGATAAAGGTGAAAAAATGCGCTGCCAGAGCCAGGCCGGACAGGCAAAGAAGAAGGTAGTCTCTTTTGCGCAGGCGTCTGAGCATATTGAGTCTCGACCCGGCCAGGGGAAGCAGGAGTATGGCGGCAAGGCCCAGGCGCCAGGTGGCGATGGCAAAAGGATGCGCCTCACCCAGCCTGACAATGTTTCCAGACTGGCTGGCCGATATCAGTCCCACGATCAGAAAGAGATAGACGCTTCTTGGAACAGTCATGAAGGTCCCGGTCCTAACTTCTGCCTGGCTGATCAATTTCCGCATCAGACAGGGACACGAAAAACAGCTTACTAGAATTATTTCTTCTTAGCATGCTGGGAGCGAAATGCAAAGAATAAGCGAAAATGAGCGCCCGCATTATTACTTCAAGAAGTGAGGAGTCCAGAAGGTGAGGAGCAGAAGATAGACGAGCAAGGCCGCAAAAAGGCAGGCGAGGCAGACACATCCCCTTGAACGTTCCAGCGTCACCAGGCTTTCCTGCCTCTATTCCGTCAAATGTCACACCTGCTTGTCATTAATATAGATAGTGCTTCCAAATACCAGAGTTGACACTACTTGGGAAAGTACTATACTGCTACTACTATAATTGTGATCAGATCAGGACTTTTTTCTTGACTCTGACGAGGTAAGGTTGTTTTTATATTCTACTGTAGGACGTCAATGAGGTTTATGAAGAAGGACGCTGTCTTTCACGAAGGATACGCTGTGGATATTTTTTCAGTGAGTTCTACCCGCTCTCATAAAATTTTCAAATTTTAGGAAGGAGGCCTGTGTGTCCATGAGCAAAAGGTGCCACTTAGGTCTTGATATAGGTTCGATCAGTCTTAATACTGTTCTGCTGGACGATAATATGGAGGTTATATTTGAGGATTATACGCGCATCCATGGTCGTCCTTATGAGGTAACTCTGGAGGTCTTAGGACGACTGCTAGGCGAATACGACCAGGACCAGATCGCCACCGTTTCAATTACGGGCACGGGAGGCAAGAGCCTAGCCGATCTTCTCGGAGGGTCCTTTGTCAATGAAGTCATCGCTCAAACCCGGGCCACCAGCCATTTTGTGCCGCAGGCCAGAACCATCATTGACATGGGCGGTGAGGATTCCAAGCTTATCCTGGTTACGAGTGAGGATGGGGGAGGCCTGACCATTGCGGATTTTGCCATGAACTCCATGTGTGCTGCTGGCACGGGTTCCTTTTTGGATCAACAGGCTCACCGGCTTGGTTACGCTATTGAGGATTTTGGCAAGGAAGCCCTTCGTTCGGAAACCCCGCCCCGGCTGGCCGGTCGGTGCAGCGTTTTTGCCAAAACCGACATGATCCATCTTCAACAGGCCGCCACGCCTGATTTCGAGATCATTGCCGGTCTTTGCTATGCTTTGGCTCGCAACTTACGCAGCAATCTGGCCAAGGGTAAAAAGATTATGCCTCCGGTTAGCTTCCAGGGGGGTGTGGCCGCCAATGACGGTGTCCATAAGGCTTTCAGGGAGGTCATGGATCTGTCTGAAAAAGAGTTCATTATCCCTAAATATTTTTACTTCATGGGCGCCATTGGCGCTGCTTTATGCACGATGGACCGGCTGAAGGAGCACTCGGAAGCCGCGAATGGTTTCGCCGGGCTGGAAAAGCTTAAGCACCATATAAACCAGCAGAAGCCTGAGAGGAGCCTCCTCAAACCTTTAAAAAAACCTGAAACAGAACCCTCGATAGCCTACCGCCGCCTGGACGATCTACCTCCGGGGGAGAAGGTGGAGGTCTACCTTGGCATTGACGTCGGGTCCATCAGTACTAATTTGGTCTTAATTGACGAGGACATAAACGTCATTGACCGGGAGTACCTCATGACCGCCGGTCGGCCTCTTGAGGCCATCCAAAAGGGACTCCGAGCCGTGGGTGAGCGTGTCGGGGATAGAGTTCAGGTCATGGGAGTCGGCACCACTGGTTCCGGACGATACCTTACCGGCGATTTTACCGGCGCGGATATTGTGCGCAATGAAATCACGGCCCAGGCTACCGCGGCGGCGGTAATTGATCCGAAGGTAGACACCATTTTCGAGATCGGCGGTCAGGACTCCAAATACATCAGTCTGGAAAACGGGGCGATTGTTGATTTTATGATGAACAAGGTCTGCGCGGCCGGAACCGGCTCCTTCCTTGAAGAACAGGCGGAAAAGCTCGGGATCAACATCGAAGAAGAGTTTGGCAGCCTCGCCCTTTCCGCTGAACATCCGGTCCAGCTGGGTGAACGCTGCACCGTGTTCATGGAGTCCGACCTGATTCACCATCAGCAGCAAGGGGCTGAAACTCCGGACCTGGTGGCTGGTTTATCGTACTCTATCGTGACCAACTATCTGAACAAGGTCGTGGAAGGTCGCCGTATTGGCGACCACATATTTTACCAGGGGGCGACCGCCTTTAACAAAGGCATTGTCGCTGCTTTCGAAAGCATCACTGGTAAAAAGATCACCGTGCCCGATCATACGGACGTGACCGGCGCCATCGGTTCGGCCATCCTGGCTATGCGTGAACGAACCTGGGGAAAAAGCAAGTTCAAAGGGTTTGACCTTTCAGAGCGCCGCTATGAAATTACCTCTTTCGAGTGCAATGGGTGCTCCAACGCCTGCGAAATCCGTAAGGTGACCCTGGAAGGAGAGACGCCGCTTTTCTATGGCTCCCGCTGTGAGAAGTATGATGTCAAGAAAAAGAAGGCCGCCGAAAGCGGCATACCCGACCTCTTCGCCGAACGGGCCGAATTGCTTTTCAATCCCCCTGAAGCAAAGCCTGTTGACGGGCTGGATCGCGGCGTGATCGGGGTGCCTCGGGCCATGTTCTTTCACGAATTGATGCCCTTTTTCAAAACCTTTCTCACCACCTTGGGCTTTGAGGTAATTCTATCAGAAAAATCCAATAAAAAATTGATCCACCAGGGGATCGAGGTCGTAGTTAATGAACCCTGCTTCCCGACCAAGGTTGGTCACGGCCACATCCTGGACCTGATTGATAAAGGCGTGAAGCGGATCTTCCTGCCAAGCGTTATCAACATGCCCAAGAAGGACCCGGATATGGAATGGAGTAAAATCTGTCCCTACTCCCAGACTCTGACCTATACCTGCCACTCCGCCATTGATTTCAAGGCCCATGACGTGGAACTGATCCAGGGACCGATCTATTTCGGGGAGGGGGAGAAAATCCTGACCGACGGTATGATTAAAATTGGAAAAAATCTGGGCGTTGGCGCCAGGCAGGTAAAAAAAGCGGTGCGCCGGGGAATTGAGGCTCAGGAAAACTTTTACCAGCGCCTGCTGGCCCGGGGCCGTGAAGCCCTGGATTTACTGGATGAGAAGGGTTGGCTGGGAATGGTCGTGGTTTCACGACCGTATAATGGCTTTGACCCCGGTTTGAACCTGAACCTCTCCAGCAAGTTCAGGGACCTTGGGGTGCTGGGTATCCCCATGGACTTCCTGCCTTTAGATGATCCCCGGTATCACGAAGAATCTCTGCACCACTACTGGCGCTATGCGCAAAAACTCTTATCCGCCGCTGAAATCATCCGGCGGGATGAACGTCTTTATGGAATCTTCATAACCAATTTCGGCTGCGGGCCGGACTCCTTCATCGAGCATTTCTTCCGGGATATCATGCGCGGCAAGCCCTATCTGGAGATCGAAATTGACGAGCACAGCTCCGACGTCGGCGCCGTGACCCGGCTGGAGGCTTTTCTCGACAGCTTGAAGAACGTGACCGTACCCAAAGAAAGCCAGAGTCTGCTCACCTTCCGCGGCCGCAAAACAGCGGAGTTGAAAGATCGAAAGTTCTTTATCCCGCCCATGACCGACCATACCTTTGCCCTTGCGGCGAGCTTCGAGGCTTGCGGCGTGGAAGCAGAAGTGCTTCCGCCTTCGGACCCGGAAACATTGCAGCTGGGACGGAAGCTGACTTCAGGCAAGGAATGCTACCCCTGCTGCTTGACCACCGGCGACATGGTCAGGTTGATCAGGCGGCCTGACTTTAATCCTGAACAGATGGCCTTCTTCATGCCTTCAGGCAATGGACCATGCCGTTTCGGCCAGTACCACCGCTTCCAGCGTCTGGTTCTGGATGAGCTTGGCTACCCGGAGATCCCCATCTATGCCACCGAACAAGGGACAACGATGTATGAAGAGATGGAGGACCTTGCCGGTAAAGACTTCAAACGGATTGCCTGGCATGCAATCGTGGCCGTGGACCTTATTATCAAAAAAAAGCTGGAGACGCGGCCTTATGAGGTGAATCCAGGGGAGGTTGACCGGGTCTACCAGGCCTGCCTGGACGACATTTGTGAGACCGTTAAAAATCACCGGGACCTGACGGACTGCCTTGTTCGCTGCCAGAAGCGCCAGGATGCGGTCGAGCTTAAGGACCCCGGCTCGAAACCCGTTATTGGCGTTGTGGGCGAGATCTACACCCGAAACAACGAATTCTCCAACGAGGATACGGTTCGTAACATAGAGCGTTTCAATGGTGAAGCCTGGATGGCGTCCGTCGGGGAATGGATTCTTTACCTCAATCAAGCCCAGATGGCCGTCGTACGCCGGCAGAGGCAATGGAAAACCCTTCTGTCCAGAAAAACCATTAACTACTTCCAGATCAAGGATATGCATAAGCTGGAGGAGACGTATCGGGGTTCGCTGCGCAACTTCCATGAGCCTCTGATCACCGATACCTTTGATTACGCCAGCCCTTATCTGGATCGCAGTTTTGAAGGCGAAACCATCCTCTCTATGGGCAAATCAGAAGACTTCTTCCGGAAGGGGGCCTCCGGTCTGGTGAACATCATCCCCTTTACCTGCATGCCCGGGAATGTAGTTGTTGCGCTTCTCAAGCGTTTTCGGGAAGACCATAACAATATCCCGATCCTGAACGTAACCTGTGACGGTCAGGAGCAGACTAACAGCCTGGTCCGCCTGGAAGCCTTTATGTATCAGGTCTACCAATATCGGGAGTTTCAAAAAGAACAATGAAAAAAATGCTCATCAATGCCTCGGACTCTGAGGAGTACCGAATCGCCATTGTGGAAGACGGTCACCTGGAAGAAGTTTATACGGACAGCTCCATCAAAGAACAGGTGCGAGGCAACATCTATAAAGGCGTCATCGTCAATATCGAGTCCGGGCTCCAGGCGGCCTTTATTGACTTCGGCGCGGAACGCAACGGCTTTTTGCAGATCAACGACATCCACCCTGAGTACTATCAGCAGGAGCCACCGAAGCGAGGCTGGCCTGACATCCGCAAGGCCCTTAAAAAAGGCCAGGAGCTCCTGGTTCAGGTCACCAAAGAGGCGTCGGGGAGCAAAGGCGCGGCGCTGACCACCTTTATCTTTCTTGCCGGCCGGTACATCGTTCTCTCCCCCGGCCAGGAGCATGTGGGCGTTTCCCGCCAGATCGAGAACGAGGACGAACGCCAGCGCCTTAAGGCAATCATTGAAGACCTGCCTGACAAGGAGGGTTTCGGGTGTATCGTGCGCACTGTGGCCCAGGGACGCAACAAACGGGAAATAACCCGGGACTTAAGTCACATGCTTCGGCTCTGGGAGGAAATACGCCGCAAGGTTCCCGAGCTGCCTTCACCTTCACTGGTTCATAAGGAACACGACCTGGCCTTACGGACCATCCGGGATTACTTTACGCCTGAAATCAAGGAAATTCTGATTGACGATTCCGAGGTCTATGGCAATGCCCGTGAATTTATGAAAGTCGTCTCTCCCCGCCATCAGAATCTCATCAAGCGCTATAAAGAAAAAAGGCCCATCTTTTCCAAATATCAGATCGAGGAACAGATTCAGGCGGTCTTCTCTCGCGAGGTCAGGCTCAAGTCCGGGGGCTCCATCGTTATTAATCCGACCGAGGCCCTGGTGGCTATTGATGTCAATTCAGGCCGATCCACCAAAGAAACCAAGCTGGAGGACACAGCCTTCAAGACCAACCTGGAGGCGGCGGAGGAGATATGCCGCCAGCTGCGGCTGCGCGATCTGGGCGGTCTGATTGTCATAGATTTTATTGATATGCGGGAAAGCGCCCACCTTAGGGAAGTCGAAAAAACCTTGCGGAATGAATCCAAGAAAGATAAGGCCAGGATCGCCCTGGGCCGCATCTCCAAATTCGGTCTGCTGGAACTGTCCCGGCAGCGCCTCCGCCCTCCCATTGAACATGGCACCTATCTTACCTGTGAGGTCTGCGGCGGGCGGGGGGTGGTTCGTTCTCCCGAGGCGACAGCCCTGGCGGTCATGCGAACCATTACTCAAAAAATTTCCAAGGGACGCCTGGGAAAGGTCCAGGGACGCCTGTATCCTACGGTGGCCGATTACCTTCTGAATCGAAAGCGCCAGGAGCTTTTGGACCTTGAAGACCGGTTTAAGGTGAGCATTGAGCTGAAAGGGCATCCTGAGGTTCTGCCAGAACAGATGGACCTGAAGTTTATCCGGCGAGAATCCGAGACCGAAGAGCCTGGATCGGCCATTGAGTCGTGATACAGTTGTTACGAAAACCGCTCGCCGCCATCCTGATGGCGCTATTTCTCCCCTGGTGTTTCGCTCCTGCTTTCGCTGGCGTAAACAAAACCGAGCAGGCCCTTCTTTCTCCACCCGACCAATACCTGCGACGAGTGGTTATCGAGGTCCATGACCCCTCAGGTAAGCCTGTCAAAGGGATCAAGGCTGAAGTGAGTTCCATCCTCGGCCGACTTCTGGTTGAAGAGAGTGAGTTCATCTCCGATCCGCATGGTCAAATCCGCTTTCAGATTCAACCCGTAATCGAGGAGCCGATGGCCGGTCACATGGTTCAGGACCGATTTCTCTTTTATCGGTCCGCATTCAAATACCGGCTGACCAAGCCAGATTTCATCAGCCAGCAGGGCGAGATCAAAGACGTGCAGGAGTTCGCCGCCTTTCAGGACCTGCTTTACCGCGTCCTCGACCGGGAGCCGACCCAGGAGCCTCTCATCGTACCGGTGACCCTTTATGCTTATCAGGGCTATCTGTCTTCGGCCCAGAACGCCTTCGCCTGGTCCAAGTCTGATCATCAAAGGTTCAAAGATCTTGTTGACACCCTGAAAAAGAACGGGCAGAAACATGACTTCACCCTGCCGCTTGCTTCCATTGCTTTTCCCTCGGGGCCTGAGGCCGTTTTTAAGCTGCGTTTGATCTTCGATCCGCATTTTGACCCAACCGAAATGGGCCTTCTTAGCGCGGGCGTTGTTCTTTTCCGTGGTCCCTTTCTAACCGCCCTGTCGGCCCTTAAAAGCTACTTAACCCCTGCAGACCGAATCAAGACGATTCGGATCGCTATCCTGGCTCATTTTCAAAGCAGGTCCGATCCCAGGGCCCGCTCTATTGCTCAGGTTTTCGTGTTTCGTCTTCCCATGACCCACGTCCCTTTGATTCTGAATAAAGGCAACACACCACCCTTCCCCCTTGAATCGCTGGAAATAAAAGTAAACGGTCAAACCCTGAACCTAAGCCAGGAACTGAACCGAGTGGCAAGGGAAAGGAGTTCAGGCAACCCCTCTTAGCTAAATTGCCTTCAAGACTCATTCCGCTGGATACTCTTTCATGTTGAGGTGGACCCATGAATGATAAGCAAATAACCTTGACCAATATAGCCGGGATTACGGTCGGTCATGCAACAGATGAGGCAAACCGCACCGGCTGTACCGTCATACTGTGCCCGGAGGGAGCGGCGGCCGGGATGGAACTCAGAGGCATGGCCCCGGGCTCACGAGAAACCAACCTCTTTGATCCATTGACCCGGACCGAAGAAGTACACGGCCTTCTCCTCACGGGGGGGAGCGCCTTTGGATTGGCTGCGGCCACAGGCGTGGTGCGCTGGCTGAGTGAAAATGGCTATGGCTTGGACACGAGCTGCGGCCGGGTGCCTCTGGTCCCGGGCGCGGTCATCTATGATTTGTTTTTCAACCAGTCTTTCAGGCTGCCAGATGAGGCCATGGGATACGAAGCCGCCCGTACAGCTTCCTCCGACCCGGTGAGGCAGGGCTGCGTCGGGGCTGGAACCGGCGCTACCGCAGGCAAAATGGCGGGTATTGAGCGAGCCATGAAGACCGGCCTGGGTTCGGCCGGCTTTGAGGCCGGTGGAATCAAGGTCGCCGCCCTGGTCGCGGCCAATCCTGTCGGTGATATTGTTGATCCTGACACTGGTGAAATACTGGCTGGAGTCCGCAGTCCGGACGGCCGAACCATAAGCGGGACCATGACCGCCATCAATTCCGGGCAGGGTTTCCTCGCCCCGCCGCCTTCAAATACCGTTCTTGGCGTAGTGGCTACGGAGGCCCGGCTGACCAAGCTTCAGGTCGCGCGAGCGGCCCGAATGGCCGCCTGTGGTTTTGCCCGCGCCATCCGCCCGACCAGCACGCTTCACGATGGAGACATGGTTTTTGTTCTAGCCACTGGCAAAGGCCCCGCGGTGGATGAAAATATTATCGGGGCCCTGGGGGCTGAAGCTCTGGCGCAGGCTATTGCGGCCGCCGCCCGCACGGCCACAGGCATTCCTGGAATCCCGGCTTATCGGGACCTGGTTCATCCATGAAGGCCGGGCCTTTTTTAATCAGGATGCGAACATGATCATTGACGTTCATACTCATATCTTCCCGCCCGACATCAGGAACGACCGTATCAGGTTTTTCACCGGAGAACCGGCCTTCACCCGCATATACAGGGACGAGAAGGCCCGCGTGGCAGGGGCGATCGAGCTGATTCAGACCATGGATGAAGATGAGGTGGACCTGGCTGTCATCTTTGGCTTTCCTTGGTCTGATGAAGATAATGCCAAGGCCCATAATGACTACATCCTTGACGCGCAAGGCCGCTTCCCGAATCGGCTCATCGGTCTGGCATCGTTTGACCCTTTGAAAGACTGGGCTGAACGGGAAGCCGAACGGGCCCTGTCCGCCGGGCTCTGGGGTCTTGGAGAACTGGCGATTTATAACAGCGGATTCGATGAGCGAATTCGAGAGCGGCTGACCGGCCTGGGGCAACTCTGTAAAGCCCGCGGCCTGCCGCTACTCATGCATGTCAATGAGCCGATCGGCCACCAGTATCCGGGCAAGGCGCCCTTGACCTTGAAAATGATCTATGAACTTGTTCTGGCCTTAAAAGGGGTTAAACTCATCCTGGCCCACTGGGGTGGGGGCCTCTTTTTCTATAGTCTCTTGAAAAGGGAGGTGGAGGCAGCCATGGCCGATGTTTACTTTGATACGGCCGCCTCCCCCTTTTTATATAAACCGCAGGTCTATGAGCTGGCAGTCCGGATTATCGGACCGGAAAAAATACTCTTTGGCAGCGACTTCCCGCTTATTCACCCGAACCGCTATTTTAAAGAGATGGAGTCTGTCCGTCTCAACCAAAAAGCGAAAAAGACGATAAAAGGGGAGGCCGCCGCCCGCCTGTTATCAAAGGTCCTGGAAGAAAAAAAGATTTTGTAAAGAAAGATCGTCGTTACTCCCGGGTTGCAACGGCCGGGGCCAAGCGGAACCGCAGCAGCTTGTATTCTCTTGGGTCTTGCTTGATTTCCTTCTCTAACCGATATAAACTTTTTGTATGTTCCAAAAAGCAAAGATTGGTGTGGCTCTGGGGGCTGGCGGAGCCCGGGGGCTGGCCCATATTGGCGTGCTCAAGGCCATGGAACGCGCCGGTATCAGGATCTCCTTCTTATCCGGTTCCAGTATCGGCGCCATTATTGGAGGGTTGTATGCTTACTATCTGAGTGCGGCCGAGCTGGAAGGCGTTATTCCGAAAATCCTGAACACGGAGCTCTTCCGCAAGGCAGGTTTGCCGCTGATACGCAAGGCCTTCCACGACCGACCTGAAACTCTTTCCCAGCGT